>NZ_DBLZZO010000032.1:4185-29332 GCF_057858645.1 Eubacterium sp. | reverse complement strand
CTCTTGCCATAATTAAGGCCTCCTATAATAATAAATTTTATCATAGAAGGCCTATTAATTATATTTAAATATTTAATTTACAGAAAAACTTTCACACTCTCGAATAACATTCATAACCTGGTATTTTTAAATCGAAGTCATTAGAATCCTGTTTCTAAAATTCTCAAAATTTCTAAATCCATAGGCATTTCGCTTAATCACCTTAATCTTATTATTTGTACCTTCAGTAAATCCATTAGAATATGGACAATCAAATGCATTGAGTATGCGTCGGCTCCGCTTGAAATATTTTCTTTTAAATGGAAGCATTTCCTTTTGAATGCGTTTCCTGACATTCTCCAAAGCCCACGTAACATCGATTGTGCTAGCACAAAGAAAACTCTCTTTTTCCATTCCATATATCCTCCAAATAACGTATAATATTATTTATACGAAAAGGAGCATATCTATGAAATTAAAAAACGTATTAATCACAGTAAGCGATATAGAAGAATCTAAAAAGTTTTACCATGACTTATTTGGTTTAGATGTTATTTTAGACACAGACGGAAATATAATTTTAACCGAAGGTCTTGTTCTTCAGGATATAAATATTTGGAAAGAAGCTTTGAATGGTGATGTGATTTTGCAAAATAATGCAAGTGAACTATATTTTGAAGAAACTAATATAGAAAATTTTGTGGATAATTTAAAACAAAAATATCCTAACATTAAGTTTGTAAATGAACTTACAACTTTTAACTGGGGACAAAAGATGGTAAGGTTTTATGATTTAGACGGAAATTTAATTGAAGTGAGAACACCAATGTAGGTAGGTTTTAATAATTTGAAATTAAGAAGATTGAAAGGAGTAGCAAAATGAGTGAAGTATTAAAAGAAATGAAGGAAAGAAGAAGTATTCGTAAGTACAAAAGTGAAATGGTTCCACAGGATGTACTTGATAAGATTATAGAAGCCGGTTTATATGCAGCTAGTGGAAAAGGCACACAAAATACAATAATTATTCAGGTAACTAAAAAAGAACTTAGAGATGAAATTGCTGAAATGAATAGAAAAATTGGCGGTTGGGAAGAAGGTTTTGATCCTTTTTATGGTGCACCTGCAATGTTAATTGTTTTGGCAAAGAAAGACTGGCCTACAGGAATTTATGATGGAAGTTTGGTTATGGGTAATCTAATGCTTGCAGCACATGATTTAGGTATTGGAAGTTGCTGGATACATCGTGCAAAAGAAGAATTTGAAACACAGTGGGGAAAGGAATTGCTTAAATCACTTGGAATTGAAGATGAATACGAAGGTATAGGTCATTGTGCTTTAGGTTATGTTGATGGAGAATATCCTAATACACCGGAGAGAAAAGAAAATAGAGTTTATTATATAAGATAGAGAGAAAAATATGGATAAAAATAAGAAAAAAATAATTGAAGTGTGTAATTTAACAAAAGAATATAAGAATAAGTTGGCAATTGATGACTTGTCTTTTGATGTGTATAAAGGAGAAATTTTAGGTTTACTTGGTCCTAATGGAAGTGGTAAAAGTACCTGCATTAACTCAATTTTGTCATTGCTTAAATATCAAAAAGGCACAATTAAAATTTTCGGAGAGGAAATGAAACCTGATTCCTATGATATAAAGGAAAAAATAGGGGTTATATTTCAGGATGTTGCTGTTTTTGATGAATTAAATGTATATGATAACATAAACTATTTCTGTGGCTTATATATTCAGGATAAGAAAATCAGAAAGCAGTATGTAGAAGAAGCCATTGAGTTAGTAGGTCTTGGTGAATTTAAAAAGTTTTTACCTAAACAATTGTCAGGTGGTCTTTTAAGGAGATTAAATATTGCTTGTGGAATAGCCCATAAGCCAAAATTAATTTTTTTAGATGAGCCAACAGTTTCAGTTGATCCTCAAAGTAGAAACAACATTTTAGATGGCATAAAAAAGTTAAGGGACAATGGGGCAACAATTGTTTACACAACTCATTACATGGAAGAAGTAGAAATTCTTTGTGACAGAATTATTATTTTAGATAAAGGAAAAATAATAGCTCAGGGAACAAGCGAAGAGTTAAAACAGCAGGCTAACATTGAAGAAAAAATAGAGCGTGTAGGCCCTACATTAAATGATGTATTTTTGAAATTAACAGGAAAGGAATTAAGGGACTAATGTTTATTCATAATTTGAAGTATACAATACAAACATTGTTCAAAAATAAAATATTAATATTTTGGACCTTTGCTTTTCCTATTATTTTAGGAATCTTCTTTAATATGGCGTTTTCAAATATTGAAAAGGATGAGCAGTTAAAGGTATTTGACATTGCTGTTGTTAATGACAGTCAATTTGAAAAACAGATAATTTATAAGGAAACCTTGAAAGAGTTATCTGATAAAGACAGTAAGAATCAATTGTTTAATATTAAATATGTTACAAAGAAAAAAGCGGATTCTCTTTTAGATGACTCAGAAATTGAAGGTTATATTCAATTTAAAAATAATGAACCTAATGTTGTGGTAAAAGAAAATGGTACATACGAAACTTTGCTTAAATTTGTTGTAACAGAAGTTAAACAAAACAAAAGTGTTATTGAAGAATTGTGCAATAAAAATATAGAAACACAAATTGCAAAAGGAAATACATCTTTTGATGGAGAAAAAATTGCCAAAGAAAATTTGCTAAAAATTAATGACACACATGTTAAATTAATGGACAAATCAAGTGCAAATTTAGGTTATATGCAAATTGAATTTTATACTTTAATAGCTATGGCATGTTTGTATGGTGGGACTCTTGGACTTACCGCAATTAACACTTGTTTGGCAAATATGAGTAGCAAAGGAAAAAGAATTTCAGTATCGCCTAACAGAAAAAGTATAATCGTGCTAAGTTCGGCAGTTGGCTCATATATAGTAAGCCTTGTTGGAATAGCAATTTTGATGGCATTTTTGAAATTTGTTATTAAAGTTGATTTCGGCGGTAATCTGCCATTGGTTCTTTTACTTACATTAATTGGTGATTTGGCAGGTATATCATTAGGTGTGCTTATTGCATCTGTGTTAAAGGTGTCTGAAAATGCCAAAGTAGGTATAACAATAGCTGTAACAATGTTTTTCTCTGTTTTGTCGGGCATGATGGGTGTAGCTCTTAAATATGAAATCGATAAAAACGCCCCAATAGTTAATCTTGTTAATCCTAACAATTTAATAACAGATGGTTTTTACTCATTGTATTATTACGATACATTAAACAGATATTTTAGGGATGTTTTCTATTTATTAATATTTATTGCAGTCTGTTTGATAATTTCTTTCGTAAGTTTAAGGAGGGAAAAGTATGACAGTCTTTAAAACAATATTAAAAATATTAAACAAGAAAAAAGGAATGTTGATTCTTTATACAGCAATACTTATTTCAATTACGGTTTTAAACCAAACATCAGGCAGTAATGCAGTTGATTTTGAGGACTCAAAACCGGACGTATTAATTGTAAATAAAGATGGAGATAATGCGATAACAAAAGGATTTACAGATTATATAAGCAAACATTCAGAAATAAAAGACATTGATATTAACAATGAAGAAAACGTGGATGATGCACTTTTTTATCGAGATGTTAATTTTATTATTTACATACCGAAGAATTTTGGAAAGGATTTAATGGAGGGTAAGATGCCCACATTAGAATATAAGTCTACAAAAGACCAATATTCCTCATATACCAAAATGCTGGTAGAAAAATACATAAAAATGATAAACATATATAAGGATTATTACACGGGAGAAGAACTTATAAGTAAAGTAAACAAAGTGGTAAATGATGAGGTAAAAGTAGAATTAAAGACTTCTCTAGATACATCAAAGTTAAGCAGTATGACAAGATATTTCAATTTCTTAAATTATGCTCTTTTGGCAGGTTGCGTATACTGCATAAGTATGATTTTAGCAAGTGTAAAAGAAAATAATGTTAGAAAAAGAACAATAATCAGTAGCTACAATTACAAAAAGTTTAACAGAATTGTTTTACTTACTAATGGTATTCTGATTCTGGTAATGTGGATTTTCTACATGGTACTTAGTGGAATTTTATTTAAAGATTTGCTTATAAGTACCAATGGCTTAGCTTACATTTTAAATGCCCTTATGTTTTCAATTTGCAGTTTAACCTTAGGATTTTTTATTGGAAATATTACTCAGAATAAAAATGCCATAGGCGGAATTGTAAATGTGGTGGCGCTAGGTTCATCGTTCTTATGTGGATGTTTTGTGCCGGTAGAGTATATGCCTGATTATGTTATAAAAATAGCACACGTTTTACCAACGTATTATTTCGTTGCAAATAATGAATTAATAAAAGGTATGGAAAGATTTAATTTCACTGCTATTAAACCATTACTAATTAATGGAGCAGTAGTTTTAGGCTTTAGTATCTTGTTTGCTGTCGCCACAAATATTGTAAGCCGTAAGAAACAAACAATTGCTTAAAAAAACTAAAAAAGTTATAATAGGAGAAAACAAAATGAACGAAGTTCATTTTCTAGGAATTTTTTCGACGAAATGCCGCCGACTGAAAGGAGAAATGATTATGGCAAGTGAAAAAGATATAGAAAACCTTATGAAAATGTTAGATGGTAAGGTGGAAGCAGGAACAAGCAGAATTAACGTAACAGCTACAGATGCTTTTGCTGATGGTGAGATAAAGGAAGTTCATCATCATGGAAGATGTGATGTGGGTAGTGCATGGGCAAAGGGAACAGTGAAGAATCCTGAATGTATTGATATACCTACGGAAATCGAACCAGAGGACTAGATTAATTAGAACAAAAAATGACTAAAACAAAATAAGCCAGCCTTCAATAGTTATAACATAATTTGGCAAAATGAAGGCTGGTTTATTTTTTATAATCTTTTTAGCAGTTTATTTGTTTCTTGTATAAAATAAATGTTACAAATGCAGTTATAAACTCAGTAATCCAAAAACTGTGCCATACACCGGTTGAACCTATCAACAGATTCAAAATAAAAGCAAAGCCAAGCATTACGAAAATATATCGTAACATTGAGATTATCAAAGAAGAAAATCCCTTACCCAAAGCTTCAAGACTTCCTGATACAGTAATTGATACAGAGGAAATAATAAAGCCAATACTAATTATTCTTAAGGCAGTAAGTCCAATTGAAATTGTATCGGGATTAGCAGTAAACAAACCAATTAATTTTTCTGGAATTAATAAACAAAGAACTGTTCCAAGTGCCATTACTGTCAATATAATTGAAAGAGCAGTTTTGAATATTTTCTTAACTCTTGTATATTCTTCGGCACCGTAATTATATGAAATTAACGGTCTCATGCCCTGCACAACTCCATTTGCAGTTAAATACAAAAACGTCTGTAATTTATAGTAGGCACCAAGCACTAGCACATAGCCTTCTGAATAAACAGAGAGAATACTGTTTAAAACTGATACCTGTAATGAAGGTAAAGCCATGTTTAAAGTAGCAGGAAAACCTATTGAGTATAGCTTTTTAACTAAATTCTTATTAAATTTTAAATCTTTCACCGTAACTTTAACAGGGATTGGTCTAAATATATAAAAAAGAATATACCCAAGTAAAGTTGCTACCTGTCCGATTACAGTGGCAATTGCCGCACCTTTAATACCAAGTTTTGGAAAAATACCTAAGCCAAAAATTAATATAGGGTCAAGAATTATATTGGTAACACAGCCTAAAATCATGCATATCATGGAAACCTTCATTTGACCCACAGCCTGAAATATTTTTTCAAAACTAATGGAAATTGCTATTGGAATTGAAAAAGCAAAAACAATATAAGAATATGTTAAGCCATTGGAAATTACATTTGCATTATCAGTAAATAGTCCAAGATACAATTTAATTGTGGAAATACAAATAATTGTTAATAGTATTCCATGAAAAATATTGCATAATAATCCTAAAGTAGTTGCGTTGTTTGCTACTTTTTGATTTTTTGCCCCTAAGTAAAAAGCAACAAGGACGTTAATACCTATTCCAAATCCTACAGTAACAGCTGTTACAATGTTTTGGATTGGGTAAACTAACGACAGGGCAGTCATTGCATCTTCACTTATTTGCGCAACAAAATAACTGTCTACAATATTATATAAGGCATTTACCAGCATTGAGATTGTCATTGGTAATGCCATGGATAAAACCAACGGAAAAATTGGTTTTGTTTTCATAAAAGTCTGTTCCATTTCTTTTCTCCAATACATAAAAATCAAGTCTCAAAAAATTATAATAAAAAATTAAATTTAATGCAATAAAAAAGAAATAGCCTTCGTATAACAATTGAACAACAAAAAAGAAAAGGGTATGAAAAGCCCTCAGTTTGTTTTCGAAAACAATGAAATTACAGGTAAATCAAAAGATTACATCAAATTTCTACGTTTAATATATGTTTGACTTAATAAACTTTAAATTGTACTATTGTATAGGAAAACAAAAAAGGTAGGAATGGAAGTATGGATGAAAATAAAAAGCAGTATGGTAATGATGCCATAAACGAAGATTGGTTTGAAGCTATTTCAAAAGGCGATGACCAGGCATTCACAGAATTGTATTATTCCAGTTACAAGGAATTGTTTGGTTTTCTCTTATCACTAACAAGGAATAAAGAGGACGCGGAGGATTTGCTTCAAAATACATATATAAGAATTAGAAATGGTAGTCACTTATATAAAAAACAGGGTACACCAATGACTTGGATGTGTGCCATAGCAAAAAATCAATATTTAGATTTTGTTAGAAAAAATAAAAAGAATAACAGTGTAGATTACGACGAAGTTGAAAACTATGTTTCAGAGGGCATGGAAAAACAAAGCCCGCAAATGAAAAATGTAGAAGACAAAATGTTAATAGAACATATATTTAACATTTTGGGAGAAGAGGAGCGAACCATTGTTACCTTACATATGATTGATGGCTTGAAGCATAGAGAGATTGCAGAACTCGTAGGTTTATCTTTATCGACGGTGTTATCGAAATATAACCGGTCGCTTAAGAAATTGAAGAATTGTCTTGTGGATTATTAGAAAGGAGGTCATTATGCAGGAAAAAGATATTAGAGAAAAACTTAATAAGGAACTGGAAGAGATGGCTCCAGATATGTTACAAAAGATATTAGATACTCCAATTGAACCTATAAAGAGTGAAAAGGAATTATTTGGAAAAGACAGACCTTTATTTAAAGAGAAAAGTAATGTTATTCATTATTTTAAAGTACCTGCTATAGCAACATTAGTAGCAGCATGTTTCGTGGCATTAATTATGATTATGCAACCATTATTTAATTTTGGTGGAAATCAAAAACAGTTGGCATTTTCAATTGTAATTGATGTAAATCCAAGCATCACAATTGATGTAAATGACGATGGAAGTGTTAAGAAGATTAAAGGTGGCAACAAAGAAGGAAAAGCGATTGCCAACTACACGTTAAGTGAAATGCAGGATAATGACGGATATGAAAAAGCAATTAATCTTGTTGTAAAGAATCTTCGAAAAGAAGGTTATTTAAAGAAAAATAAGAAGAATGTAATGCTTGTTTCAGCGATAAATAAGCCATCAGACAACAAAGAGGAAGCAAAGAAACTTGATAGCGAAAAACTTGCACAAATTAAAACAGAAACAAACGAAGCAATTAAGATTCGTAAGTTAAAGTGTAAGGCAGTATACCAAAACGTTAAAGTTACTAAGAAAATAAAAAAGGTTGCAAGAAAGAATGATGTTTCTCTTGGAAAAGCTAACCTTTGTATTGAAATTTCAAAAGAAGATAATGAAAAAATCAGTACATTATGTCAAAGTAAAATCAGCACTTTAGTTGATAAGGCTGAACACAACAAAAATATTGTAATTGATACAGTTGAAATTGCGGATGAAGATTTTAATACAGAACCGGTAACTAATGGCGGTGAAGCTGAATCTGTTTCAGATGTTCAGGAAAGTGTTTCAATGACAGAAGAAACAACAGAAATGGAAACACAGGAAACAGTAGTAGAGAAGACAACAGATTCCACTCCTACAGAAACTCAAATACAAATAGAAAGCATTCAGGTTGCTACTGAAGAAACAAACTAAGTGCTTTCTGTTAAAGGTATTTACCTTGGATAATATCCATATCATTAAAATATTTATTAATATAGTTAAGAACTAATTTCTTGTTGCCGCTCCATTGAGGTTCAATGAGTAGTGACTTAGGACCATCACCTGTTAGTCTGTGAATAACAATATCAGATGGAATATTACAAATACATTCACCAAGAAGTGAAGCGTATTCTTCAAGTGAATAAATATGAAATTGATTTAAGAAATACTCCTTTTCTAAAGGGGTATTTTTTAATACATGAAGAAGTTGTAACTTAATACCTGAAATTGGTTTAGAACAGACATATTTTACACTTTCTAAAATCATGTCATTTGTTTCATTTGGAAGTCCAAGTATTAAATGGACAATAACATCTATGTTTAATTTGTTTAAATTTGCTACAGCCTGATCAAAAACATCCAAAGTATAGCCTCTATTTATATAACGGGCTGTTTTTTCGTGAATAGTTTGTAGTCCAAGTTCTACCCATACGGGCTTAATCTGATTTAATCTGTTTAACAAATCAAGAACATCATTAGGCAGACAGTCAGGTCTTGTGCCTATGGATAATGCTACAATATCAGGATGATTAATGGCTTCTGTAAATATTTTTTTCAGATAATCCACATCCCCATAAGTATTTGTAAAAGATTGAAAATATGCAATGTATTTTCCGTTAGTAATTTTTTTTGATACTTTTTCTTTTGCCTGTTCAATTTGCTCCGTAACGGAAAGAGCAGCAGAAGTTGCAAAGTCTCCTGAACCACCGTTACTACAAAAAATACAGCCTTTAGTGCTTAATTTGCCATCACGATTGGGACAGGAAAGCCCTGAAGAAATGCTTAATTTATATACTTTACAGCCAAATTTATTTCTCAAATAATTATTTAAAGAATTGTATCTCATATTTTTCCTTTCCTGTAGAACATATCCCTAATGGAATATTTTTTATAATAGAACTTCTTGAGAAATTTCTTATTACATAAATAAAGGGATTTCAAAATTGAAATCCCTTAAACGGAGGAGAAGGGATTTGAACCCTTGCGCCGCTATTAACGACCTACTGGTGTTCGAAGCCAGACCCTTCAGCCACTTGGGTACTCCTCCTAAAAAGTATTTTAATACCATTAGATTTTATATCATATTTAGAATATATTTTCAAGACAATCAAAAATCATAAAAGTATTTTTGTGGGTTTTATGGAAATAGTGAAAAATAAATAAAAAATGAAAAACAACAAAAAAGGTAAAAAGAATAAACTATATACAAAAAACAAAAAGTTGAAAACGATTCATATCTTAATAAGATGTACAAAATAACAAAAAAATAGGGAAAACCAAATAAAAAATGTGAAAATATTGTGAAAAACATTTTCATTTTCTAAACTTAAAGCACATAGAAAGGGCGTAGGTTTTGTGTTATTTATCTGCAAAGAGGGGGAACAATTATGATTGTATAGGCACATATACAGGTGGCGTTACATTCCAAAATGGAAAAGGCACAGTAACATTAAACAACTGTACTGTAAATGACAATGCATATGGTGACCTGGATGAACAGACAGCAAAGGATATGTTTATTGGTGGTGAATATAAAGTTACAATTAACGGTGGAACATATGGCAATGTATTTATGAATCAGAATTATTATTCAGAAACACATGACACTGGTTATTTACACATAAATGATGGTACATACGATTTGGTTTATACAGAATACAATGAAGATTTAGCTCATGTAGTTATAAATGCAGGATATGTAAAACATTTGTATATAAATGGTGATGAAAATGGAAACTCACAGACAGGCGAGATAATGAAGGGTGGAACATTTGACAAAATCACAATAGCAGATGCAGGAAAAAAATTAGATGACTATAGACAGCAAGTACAAGTTTATAGATGTTAAAAATTCAGGCTGGCTAAATAATCAAATAGGAAATTATGCAGCCGCAGTAGTCAATATAGACAAGAGCAATTATACAAGAGAGTTTATTGCTACAGCTTATGCACAGATACATTATCAGGATGGTTCAGTTGAAACAATATATGGAAGTGAAGGTGCAAGATATAGCGACTCATGTTCAGTGTCTTATATTGCAAAGCAGATAAAATTAGATTCAATTATTACAATAGTTTATCTACAACAAATAAAAACATAATTGATAGATTTGCAAATAATTAGAATCTGCAAATAATAGATTTATTGACAATATAGCAATATAATGATATTCTCTATTTAAGAGAATAAATGAGCGAAAAAGATTATGAAAGACATTATGAAAGATATTAATTAGGGACAGAATTATAAAATCCAGACATTACATTAATTAATGAATCAGATTATCTGAAGTTCGATGTGATGGTTGGATTTTTTTATATAACAAGACATTTTTCGCATAAGATGACAATAGTGAATGGGTGGGAAGATGGATTGATATTCAAGAACGATATTTATAAGTTATGTTTATTTATAATTAATTTAAAAGGCCTTAAAAATAAACATATTTATTTATATGAAAAAATGGGAAAGAACGAAAGATAAACAAATTGTGGTTATTGTTATTGCAACCAATATATCAATAGCATATTGGGGCAAAATAAAAAACTACGAAATGTAATGTGCAGTTAGACAAGTTATGATTAGATTCAAATACCAGGAGCAGATGATCAGACAGTTGTAAAAGGACGTTGGGTAGTTGCAAAAGCTGCAATAGACTATAGTATAGCCTGTTTAGGATCAAATAATATTGGGAATGCAGCAGAGATAATATATGCATTAGAAGATCAAACCTATACAAGCAATAGTCAATTATTTTTAAAAAAACGTTTGACTAAATATGTTCAAGATAACGGCTGGTATATATCAAAAGATGTGACAACTGCAAATATTGATTAAATTTGTCGTGTAATAGTTTATAATTAACAATTGCATTTGAAAATATATATTGCTTTATATTTGAATAGAAAGGACAAGATTATGAGTATAAATTTAAAATCGAAGTTGGGAATTTTTATAAAATCTATGATAATAGTTTTTATGTTAATTGCTGTGGGAGTAATGCCCACAAAGTTGGTTAGTGCCAAAGTAATAAAGAATGACAAGACAGGAATACCTGATAAAGCTTTATATCAGGCAATATTGTTTGAAACAGGAAAAAATAGTAATCAGAAGATAACAGAAAAAGACCTGGAAAACGTATATTCTATTGGAGATTATTTTATAGAAAAAAATGAAAATAGAAAAATAAAAAGCTTAAAGGGAATTGAAAAATGCAAAAAATTGTTCAGTTTAGAAATACCTATATGTGGATTAAAAAACTTAAAAGGAATTGAAAAATGTAAAAATTTAGAATTCTTAACAATTAGAAATGGAAAATTAGAAGCGGTTAATAATCTGGCACAGTTATCAAAATTACAGAAATTTACCATGAAAAATGTAAAAGTAAAAGATTGGAATGGTCTGGGAATGCTAAGACAAATAACAAATCTTGAAATTTACAAAGGCAATTTGAAAAATTTAAAACAAATTAAAAAACTTGGAAAAATTGAGTATATAACTATTAAAAAAACAAAAATAACCAATGTAAAAGGTATTGAAAAATTAAAGAACTTAAAAGGAATGTATTTTGCTGATAATAAATTGAAAAATTTATCAGGAATTCAAAATTTGAAAAAATTAGAGGATGTTGATGTGTCTAATAATAAATTAACACAATTACCATCTATGAAGAAACTGAAAAAATTCAATTTAGAATTCTCAAGTTTTGCCGGAAATAAACTTAGTAAAAAAGAGCTGAAAAAGAAACTTCCATCTAATGTGCCAAATTGGTGGATAGATGATGAAGCAATTTTGCAAAAGACAAAAAAGAAATTAGAAATAAAAAATAAAAACAAAATAACAGCATCAACTAAAAGTATTAAAGGAATGACAGAGAAGAATACAAAGGTAAAGTTGATGACGTTAAAAGGAGAAAAAATAAAGGAAGTTAAAGCAAATCAAAAAGGAAAGTTCAAATTGAATGGATTGGATTTGAAGCAATATCAAGGGAAACAACTAAAAATAGTAGTATGTAAGCGACTTCATGATTATATAAATGGTGAAGGAGGGGATTGTATATTAAAAACTATAAAATTTAAAGTAAAAAAATAGATATTCTATTACAAGTGATGGAGCTGTAAGTTTATGAAATGGACTTACAGCTCCTGTTGATATAGTTACTATATAAACATCAATGTTAGAAGATTTATATTTTTTCTAATAAATTTTATGTATATAAACTGGAATCCTCCTTTTTAGGAAAAAACTTTTTGTCATCCACAAAAACTAGTAAAAGTTCAAAAAAATAATAAAAACATTAATAAAATTGTGAAAAACATTTTCATTTTCTAAACTTAAAGTACAGGAAAGGGAAACGTTATTGTGTTACTTCACTCAAAAAAGGAGGGAAAGTAATATGAGACGATTGCATTCAAAAATGCTAAAAAAGACAGTAGCCGCTGTACTTAGTGTGGCAATGGTTATAGGAACAATGAACTTGCAGCAAACTAATACATATGCTGTAGACAGAAGTAAGTGGTGGTTGTTATCAACAAACAGACCAGCATATTCATCTTCTGCAAACGGTGGAGATGTAGCAAGTTTTGCTACAGATGGCAAGTATTCAACACAGTGGGGAGCTGCTGCAAACAAAGCAGATCAGTGGCTTGATGTTGACCTGGGAGGAAAAGCTGATATAAGCAAAGTTGTTATCGACTGGCAAAATGATGCCAGCTACGGTGTTGCTTATCAGGTTTTAGTATCAGATGATGAAATAAACTGGAAAAAAGTTTACGAAACTACAACAGGTAATGATGGGGATAAGAAAAATGCAATGAACAAAGAAGGTACGGCAGTTGATTACAGTTATTATGAAGATGTACTTAGTACAGGTTCAGCAGACAAAAAACTGACACAGTCTACAGGACGTTACGTTAGAGTGTTAATCAACTACAGTAAGTCTCAGTCATACTCAGATGACAAAAAGTCAGGCTGGGGTGCATCAATCAGAGAAATTGAAGTATACGGAATTGGAGACGAAAATTGTGTTCAGCCTGTTTCAGATGCAGCAAATATTGCATTGAACAAAGAAGTTAAGGTGACTTCATATGCTCAACCATGGTGGGCATCAAAAGCTTTAGATGGCTCAAATGCAGTAGATGGTGATTATGAATCTTACTGGTTGTCACAGTCACAGGATTCTGTGAAGGATTCAAGCAATCAGGCACTTACTGTTGATTTGAAGGATAAGCACACAATTGGACGTGTAAAAGTACAGTGGCAGACAGAATACGGAAAAGATTATGACGTTATGGTATCAACAGATGGAAACAACTGGACAACCGTTAAGGAAATGAGAGACCAGGATGGCAGTGATGATACTATAAGTTTTACACCGGTATCCGCAAGATATGTAAAAATCCAGGGAATCAAACGTGGAACAGGATATGGTTATTCACTGTACAGTATGGAAGTATTTTCTGTAAATGGTGGATCAGATACACCATCAGAAGATATTACAGGAAAGAACCTTGCAGAAAATAAGGAAGCATACAGTTCAAGCAAAGAGGGTGACAACGTGTCATCAAAATATGCGGTAGATGGAAATGATAATACACGTTGGAGTTCCAAGTTCGCTGATGATGAATGGATGTATGTAGACCTTGGAAAGAATTACAATATTAATAAAGTTGTTCTTACATGGGAAAATGCTTATGGTAAAGATTATAACATTCAGGTATCAACAGATGGAAATAATTGGACTACCGTAAAGGAAATGAGAAAACAAAATGGTGGTGAGGATACTGCTGAATTTAAGGCTGTAAATGCAAGATATGTAAAATTCCAGGGAATTAAGCGTGTAATGGGCTATGGATATTCTATATGGGAATTTGAAGTATATGCGCAGTAGAAGAATCAAACTTTATTAAAAGAAATCAAAACAAATAATTAAATTAAAATACATCCTTTGGAGCGCATGCAAAGAAGGATGTATTTTTTTTTGGAAAAAAAATAACTTCGTGCAATATTTGAAAAAAAAACTTCGTATAATATGTGTGAACAAAATAAAATAGTCAATTCTCTTAGAGGATTGGTTACAGAAAAAGGAGGAAGAAATGAAGAAATGGAAAGTTATTGCTAGTCTTATAGCTACTATGTCAACAACAATATTTAGTACGGTTAAGGTGTTACCACAAGTAAATAGTGCAACAATTGTTAGTCCTTCGCAACAAATATTAGAGGGACGTTGTGGTGATAATGCGAATTATTTGTATGATGACAACAAAAAGACAGTATTTATTACGGGAAGTGGAAAAATGTGGAATGGATTAATTCTTGAAGGATCTGCAGAAAAGGTTGTTATAGAAAAAGGAATTACATCAATAGGAGAAGGTTGGTTTTGCAGACATAGTCTTAAATCTGTAGATATGCCTGACACTTTGAAAATTATTAATAGTAGAGCATTTTTTCAAATAATAGGAAAATTTACTATTCCTAAAAGTGTGGAAAAAGTTGAATCGGGTGCAATACGGAGAGCAAAAGAAATAGTCATTGAGGGTGATATGAAAGATTATGGATATGGTGCATTAGGGGAAACAGTAAAATCAATACAAATTGGTGGAAGTGCAAAAACATTGGGATACGCGTTAGCAAAAGTTTATAGGAAAAATATAGATATTACATTATCAGAGAACAATGTAAAGACAAAAGAGTTAAATGGTTGTTTAATGTCAGCAGATGGAAAAGATTTATATTATTGTACTACAGATAAGGACAAAATTGTGATACCTGATACAGTTGAAAAAATTGAATCAGCAGCATTTTATAAAAAAAATATTAAGGAAGTTGTGTTAGGAAAGAATGTAAAAGTTATAGGAGATTATGCTTTTAATAAATGTAGTATTAGTAAACTGAGAGTAAATAATAAATTAAAGAGTGTCGGAAAAATGGCATTTGCAAACACAAAAATAAAAAAGATAACATTTAAGAGTAATGTTAAAATGGGACCGAAAGCATTTGATACGTCAGTGAAAATTAATTTTAAAAATAGCGGCATAAAATTTAGAACAACAATGACAAAAGCTAAAATAGGGAAAAAGATTAATATTACTTTTTGTAATTTGCCTAAAATCAAAAAGTATCAGGTTAAAATAAGCAAGGGAAAAAAATCACGAAAATATATTATAGATAATAATAAAATAAGTTTAAATGAACCTAAAAATTTACTTGGAATATATGATATTGAGTATAGTTATAAAATAGATCAGTCGATGTATACTTTAAGTGAAGAACTTGCTTATGTAACCGTTCGCCCATTTAAAACATTAAAAAATGGGAAAAAGGTTTTTGGCGCATGGAGCAGCAAAATGATATTAACAAAGTAATTTTAAAAATAAAGAATATTATATAATAGTAGGAGGATAAAAGTTGAAGAAAGGAAAAAATTTAATAGTATTATTTCTAATAGTTGGCGTATTTTTTTCTAATATAGATAATGTAACAGTAAAAGCTAAAGAAAAGGCTGCAAATAGTTCTTTTGAAAAATGTGTAGAATTCATATACGATAAAGAAAATGAATGGTTTACAAGATGCATTGTGAAAGGAGATATGAAAGGGGTTCCTACAGGATTTTTTGGTGAATTTCCACCGGAAGTAATTGAACTTGGTGGAAAGGCAGATGAACTTGGCAGATCATTGGCAAATTGGCATGGAGCTGAAGATAGTATTTTTACAATAGTAATCGGAAAAAATAACAGGCAGTGTAAAGTAGTTGATGGATGTCTTCTGTCTGCTGATGAAAAAACTTTGTATTATTATATGCCAAAGGGGGTTTATACAAACAAAGTTGTTATACCTGATAGCGTAAAAACAATTTCCCCATGGGCATTTGCAAATGCTTACGTAGGTGAAGTTGTGTTAGGCAAAAATGTAGAAAACATTGGAGAATATGCTTTTTCAGATACATGTCGGACATCTAAATTTAAATTGACAGTGAACAAAAAATTGAAAAAATTGGGAAAAAAGCTTTTGAAAATTCGCTTATAAAAAAGGTTAAATTTATTAATAGTGTTAATTTGGATCCTACAGCATTTGATTATTGTAACGTAATCCAGTATGAAAAAAATAATGTTAGAAATTTTAGCACAGTTTTAGATAATGCGTATTTAAAAAAAGACAAGATGCATATTTCTTTTTGCAAAATATCAAAAGTGAATGGATATCAAATAAGAGTAGCAAGAGGAAAAAATACATATAATTATTATACTAAAAATAATGATGTAAAAATTAAAGCTCCGAAAAAAATAAAAAAGAAATATAAAACAAAATTTTCTTATGGTTGGTTTGACGAAAAGGATAATAAAATACAGGGAAAACCTGCTTATGTAACAGTCAGACCATACAAAGTATCAAAAAATAAGAAAAAGATTTATGGTAAATGGAGTAAAAAAATGGTTATGACAAAGTGATAGGAAAGAGTAATCATATGAGAAGATGACAAGGTGTTGTAGTAAGTCTGTTGCAATGAAAAACATTACAACAGACTTATTTTTTTCATACTGCTTAATTTTACAGCATTGACTATAGGGGAGTTTTCGTCTAAAATAATAAGGATTGTAAATAAATGAATATTTATCAAATGATAAGATTAAATTTGTCTCATTACATAGAAGGAGGAACAAGTTATGGGAATGACTATGACTCAAAAAATTCTTGCTAAACATGCAGGACTTGATAGTGTTGTGGCAGGACAGTTAATTGAAGCTAATCTTGATTTAGTTTTAGGTAACGATGTAACTGCACCGGTTGCTATTAAGGAAATGGAAAAGATGGATGTGGATTGTGTATTTTGCAAAGACAAGATCGCTTTAGTACCAGATCACTTTACACCAAACAAAGATATTAAGTCAGCAGAACTTTACAAATGCGTAAAAGATTTCGCTGAAGAAAACGAAATTACAAATTATTTTGAAACAGGTAGAGTTGGTATTGAACATGCCCTACTTCCGGAAAAAGGATTAGTAGTTGCAGGTGATGTTGTAATTGGAGCTGATTCACATACATGTACTTACGGTGCACTTGGAGCATTTTCAACAGGTGTTGGTAGCACAGATATGGCAGCAGGTATGGCTACAGGTCAGGCATGGTTTAAAGTACCATCAGCTATCAAATTTAATCTTACAGGAAAGCCTGCAAAGTGGGTTAGTGGTAAGGATGTAATTTTACATATTATAGGAATGATTGGTGTTGACGGTGCTCTTTATCGTTCAATGGAATTTATGGGCGATGGTGTTAAATACCTTTCAATGGATGACAGATTTGCCATGACAAACATGGCTATCGAAGCAGGTGGAAAGAATGGTATTTTTGTAGTTGATGATTTAACAAGAGAATACATGAAAGAACATTCAACAAAAGAATTTACAGAATATACGCCTGATGAAGATGCAGTATATGACGAGGAATATACAATTGACTTAAGTCAGTTAAAGCCAACAGTTGCATTTCCACATCTTCCTGAAAATACAAAAACAATTGACAATGTTGGTGATGTTAAAATTGATCAGGTTGTTATTGGCTCATGTACAAATGGTAGAATCGAAGACATGAGAATAGCTGCAAAGATTCTTGATGGAAGAGAAGTTAAAAAGGGAGTAAGATGTATTATTTTCCCTGCTACACAGGCTGTTTATTTACAGTGTATAGAAGAAGGTCTTGCTTCAATATTCATTAAAGCAGGTTGTGCAGTAAGTACACCAACATGTGGTCCATGTTTAGGAGGACACATGGGTATACTTGCAAAAGGCGAAAGAGCAATAGCAACTACAAACAGAAACTTCGTAGGTCGTATGGGTGATCCTGAATCAGAAGTTTATCTTGCAAGCCCTGCTGTTGCTGCAGCAAGTGCTGTTACAGGTAAGATTTCAGGCCCTGAAGAATTAGGATTATAGGAGGTATAATATGAAGGCAGAAGGAAGAGTATTCAAATTTGGAAGCAATGTAGATACAGACGTTATTATACCGGCTAGATACCTAAATGTACCTGATCCGGCAGAATTAGCAAAACATTGCATGGAAGATATTGACAAGGAATTTGTAAATAAAGTAAGTGAAGGTGATATTATTGTTGCTGATAAGAACTTTGGTTGTGGCTCATCAAGAGAACATGCACCAATAGCTATTAAGGCGGCAGGTGTTAGTTGTGTAATTGCAGAAACATTTGCAAGAATTTTTTATCGTAACGCAATTAATATTGGTTTACCTATTATTGAATGCCCTGAGGCAGCAAAGAACATAGAAGAAGGAAATGAAATTGAAGTAGATTTTGATAGTGGTAAGATTTATAACAAAACAAAGGATGAAGAATATCAAGGTCAGGCTTTCCCTGAATTTATGCAGAAAATTATTTCAAATGGCGGACTAATTAACTATATTAATAATAAATAAAAAATGAGGAGAGACTATGAAAGAGATACTTTATAAGAGCACAAGAGGTACAGGAGAAACATTAAAAGCATCTGAAGCAATTTTAAAGGGATTAGCGGATGATGGAGGATTATTTGTACCAACAGAAATCCCAAAACTTGAAGCAACAATTGATGAGTTATCAAAGATGACATATCAGCAGGTTGCTTATGAAGTAATGAAGTTATTCTTTACTGATTTTACAGAAGAAGAATTAAAGAATTGTATTACAAAAGCCTATGATTCAAAGTTTGACACAGAAGAAATTGCACCTTTAGCAGAAGTAGATGGCGCATATTATCTTGAGTTATTCCATGGAAAGACAATTGCTTTTAAGGATATGGCATTATCAATTTTGCCACATTTACTTACAACTTCAGCTAAGAAGAACAATGTAAAAAATGAAATTGTTATCTTAACAGCAACATCAGGTGATACAGGAAAGGCTGCCATGGCAGGTTTTGCTGATGTAGAAGGAACAAGAATTATTGTTTTCTATCCTCATGGTGGTGTAAGTAAGGTACAGGAAAAGCAGATGGTTACACAGAAAGGTAATAACACATACGTTGTTGCAATTGAAGGAAACTTTGACCAGGCTCAAAGTGGTGTAAAGGCAATTTTCGGAAATAAAGAATTAGCTAAAGAAATGGATGAAAAAGGCTTCCAGTTCTCATCAGCTAACTCAATTAACATTGGTCGTCTCGTACCACAGGTTGCTTACTATGTATACGCTTATGCAAAATTATATGCAGAAGGTAAGCTTGCAAAAGATCAGAAGATGAATGTAGTTGTCCCTACAGGAAACTTTGGTAATATTTTAGCAGCATACTATGCAAAGAACATGGGACTTCCAATTGCTAAATTAATTTGTGCTTCAAATGAAAATAAAGTATTATTTGATTTCTTTAAGACAGGTGAATATGACAAGAACAGAGATTTCATTCTTACATCATCACCTTCAATGGATATTTTAATTTCAAGTAATCTTGAAAGATTAATTTACAAAATTGCAGGAAACAGTTCAGAAAAGAACAGTGAATTAATGAATGATCTTGCTACAAAAGGTAAATATACAATCACTGATGAAATGAAAGCAGAACTTGATGACTTCTACGGCAATTACGCTACAGAAGAAGAAACTGCAAAGGTAATTAAGGACACGTACGAAAAAACAGGTTATGTAATGGATACACATACAGCTGTAGCTGCAAGTACATATAAGAAATATGTTGCAGAAACAAATGATGATGCGGTAACTGTTATTGCTTCAACAGCAAGTCCATTTAAGTTCGCAAGAAGCGTTATGGATGCTATTAATCCTGAATACGATAAGCTTGATGATTTTGAATTAATCGATGAATTAAGCAAGATTGCAAACGTTAAGATTCCAAATGCAATTGAAGAAATCAGAAACGCAGAAGTTCGTCACAACAACTTAGTTGAAGTTGATGGAATGGAAGCTATAGTTAAGAAATTTTTAAATATTTAATTTTATAGTATACTGGGATATGCTAATAGAAATAAGAGCATGTTAAGGTGAATGTTGTATTTGCTTTAATATGTTCTTATTTTTTCGTAACAAAGAGAATGGGTAAATTTTAATTGGGGTAGTAAAAACAAGGTAAATTTGCTATAATTATAAAACTGTTATTTCGTGTATAGAGGAGATTAAAATGAATAATTTTTTTGGTATGTTATCAAGAATGAAATACATTAACCGTTGGGGATTAATGCGCAATAATTTAAATGAAAATATTGCAGAGCACAGTTTACAGGTTGCTATCATTGCTCATGGGCTTGCAGTTATTGGAAATAAGCGCTTTGGCAGAAATTTAAATGCTGAACATATAGCCATGATGGGAATAATGCATGATACCACAGAAATTATAACAGGTGATTTACCTACTCCAATAAAATATTATGCACCTGAAATTAGGGATGCATACAAGAAAGTAGAAAACATAGCAGCAAATCAACTTCTAAAGGAATTACCCGAAGATATGCAGGAAGCATATGAGGATATATTAATCGAAGATGATTCTATCGAGTGGAAATATGTTAAGGCGGCTGACAAGCTATCAGCATATATTAAATGTATAGAAGAAAAAAATACCGGCAATACAGATTTTGCTAAGGCAGAAGATACAATAAGAAAAGCCTTAGAAGATATGCAAATGGAAGAGATAGATGTTTTTATTGAAGAATTTCTTCCGGCGTATGTAATGACTTTAGATGAGATTAATAAGTAGTTAATGAAATAGGAGAAATAATGAAAAAAGCAGTATTCATTGCGGAAAAACCAAGTGTTGCCGCCGAATTTGCAAAAGCATTAAAATTAAATACAACAAGAAAAGATGGCTATATGGAAAGCGATAATGCAATAGTCACCTGGTGCGTAGGTCATTTGGTGACAATGAGCTATCCGGAAGTCTATGATGAAAAATATAAAAAATGGAATTTAAGAGATTTGCCCTTTATTCCAATAGAGTGGAAATATGAAGTTATCCCATCTGTAAAGAAACAGTTTGAAATAGTCAAAACAATTCTTAATCGTGATGATGTTGAGACGATTTATGTTTGTACCGACTCGGGACGAGAGGGAGAATATATCTACAGATTAGTTGCACAGGAAGCAGGGGTAAAAGATAAGTCAGAGAAGAGAGTTTGGATTGATTCCCAGACTGAGGAAGAAATTCTACGTGGTATAAGAGAGGCAAAAGACTTAAAGGAATACGACAATCTCTCAGATGCAGCATATTTAAGAGCAAAAGAAGATTATTTAATGGGAATTAATTTTTCCAGATTACTTACATTAAAATATGGAAATTCAATTCAAAATTATTTAAAAGACGGTTGGAAATCCATAAATGTTGGTAGAGTAATGACTTGTGTGTTAGGGATGATTTGTAACAGGGAACGTGAAATAAGAGGGTTTGAGAAAACTCCTTTTTACAGAGTTATGGCACAAACTGACATTGCAGGCAGAATAATAGATACAGAATGGAAAGCTGTTAAAGGTTCAAAGTTTTTCGAATCGCCATTACTTTACAAAGAAAATGGATTTAAAGAAAAAACTACGGCAGTGGCGTTAATTGAGGCTTTAGAAAAATATGGCCCAATGGAGCTTGAAAACAGTGATTTGGCTAATGAACTTAATGTAAAGCCACCATATCCTCTTGAAATGACAATTAAGTCAATTACAATGAAGGATGAAAAAAAGCAGGCTCCGTTATTATATAATCTTGCTGAATTACAAAACGATTGTTCAAAAATGTTTAAGATTAGCCCTGATGAAACTTTAAATGTTGTTCAGCAGCTATATGAGGCTAAACTTGTTACATATCCAAGAACAGATGCAAGAGTTTTATCAACGGCTGTTAGTAAGGAAATTTCAAAAAACATAAGTGGTTTACAAAATTATGGTCCTTGTAGTGGTTTTGCAAAAAAAATATTGCAGGCAGGCTCTTACAAAGGTTTGGAGAAAACAAAATATGTTGATGATAAAAAGATTACAGACCATTATGCCATAATTCCTACAGGTCAGGGATTGAACGGTTTAGCTAAACAAAAAGGCATAAATCAAAAAGTTTATATGGTTATTGTAAGAAGATTTTTAAGTATTTTTTATCCACCGGCAATTTACAAGAAGGCTACATTAATAGGCATAATGCCTGGAACATATACAGATGAAACTACTACAACAGAGCAGTTTTCATCTAATTTCAAGATACTTGTACAAAAAGGATACTTTGAAATTGTAGGTGTTCCAAAAGAAAAAAAGAAAGCCGAAGCAAAATCAAAAGATAATAAAGAAAAAGATAGTGAAAACAACGAAAATGAAGCTAGTGAAAATCAAGGAAAAAATCTTGATGAAGAATTCTTTAATTTGTTGTATAATATGAAAAAAGGTGACAAAATACCAATTACACAATGCAATATTAAGGAAGGTGAAACAACACCACCTAAGCGATATACATCAGGTTCTTTAATTTTGGCTATGGAAAATGCAGGCCAGTTAATTGAAGATGAAGATTTAAGAGCACAGATAAAAGGTTCAGGAATTGGCACAAGTGCAACAAGAGCTGAAATTATTAAGAAACTGACGAATATTAAATATATTGCATTAAACAAAAAAACACAGGTTATAACACCTACTCAATTAGGTGAAATGATATTTGGCGTTGTTCATGGCTCAATTAAGTCATTACTTAATCCGGAACTGACAGCAAGTTGGGAATTAGGTTTAACTCAGGTTGCAGAAGGAAAGATAACGGCAGATGAGTATATGGATAAATTAGACAGCTTTATTAAGGGAAGATTCAAGAATGTAATTAACCTTAATAACGCAGGTCAAATGGTTAGTTATTATAACTATGTGGCGCAATTTTATAGGAGGAAAAAATAATGTGCGGAATAGTTGGATATATTGGTGAAAGAGATTGTACAGAGGTACTTTTGAATTCATTATCAAAATTAGAATATAGAGGATATGATTCAGCAGGAATTGCTGTATTTGAAAATGGAAATATAACAGTAGAAAAATCAAAAGGTGAGTTAGCTAATCTTAGAAAAAAAATAGAAGAAGACCATAAGCCTGATGGACATTGTGGAATTGGTCATACAAGATGGGCTACACATGGTGAACCATCAGATATTAATTCACATCCACATGGAAGTAAGAGAGTATCTATTGTACACAATGGTATTATTGAAAACTACAAGGATATTAAGAAATTCCTTAT
Organism: Eubacterium sp.; assembly: GCF_057858645.1. Lineage (NCBI taxonomy): Bacteria > Bacillati > Bacillota > Clostridia > Eubacteriales > Eubacteriaceae > Eubacterium > Eubacterium sp. The sequence goes on along the minus strand of NZ_DBLZZO010000032.1, from coordinate 5,961 downwards.
TGGAAAGGGATATTCATTTATTAGTGAAACAGACACAGAAACAGTTGCAAAATTATTAGATTACTATTATGAAGGTGATCCTATAGATGCAATTATTAAGACTTTAAATGACATAAGAGGAGCTTATGCTTTAGGAATTTTATTTAAGGATTTTCCTGATAAAATATTTGCAGTTAGAAAAGACAGCCCATTAATTATTGGTGTTGGTGATGAAGAAAACTTTATAGCATCTGATGTGCCTGCAATTTTACAGTACACAAGAAAGTATTATCTTCTTGAAGAGAATGAAATTGCAACAATTAAGGCAGACAGAGTTGAATTCTGTGATATACACAAACAGGAAATTGTAAAAGAAGTAAAAGTTTCAGATTTAGATATGGATGCTGCTGAAAAAGGTGGATATGAACATTTTATGTTAAAAGAAATCCACGAACAGCCAACTGCAGTTAAGACTACAATTGCACCAAGAATTGTTAATGGAATGCCTGATTTGTCAGAATGTGGTTTAACAGATGAAATGTTAAAGAATTACAGAAAAGTATTTGTAGTTGCATGTGGTACAGCAAGCCATGCAGGTATGGTTGGAAAATATGTTATTGAGAAATTAGCAAGAACAGAAGTAACTGTTGATATTGCATCAGAATTCAGATATAGAGATCCAATCGTAACACCTGAAGATTTAGTAATTGTAATTTCACAGTCAGGTGAAACAGCAGATACAAAGGCAGCCTTAAAATTAGCAAAAGAAAGAGGTGCAAAAGTATTAGCTATTGTTAATGTAAAAGGCTCTTCAATTGCAAGAGAAGCAGACATGGTTCTTTACACACATGCAGGTCCTGAAATTTCAGTTGCATCGACAAAGGCATTTTCAGTGCAGATGGCAGTAATGTATTTGTTAGCATTTGAAATGGCTTATGCAAAGGGATGCATTGACAAGGAAGAATGCATGAGACTTACAAAGGAATTATCAGATATACCTGATGTAATCGAAGAAACAATGAAGTGTGCTGACAGATGTCAGTATGTTGCAAGTAAGTTAGTAACATCAACAAGCTTATTATATATCGGTCGTGGACTTGATTATATATTAAGTATGGAGGGTTCACTTAAATTAAAAGAAATTTCATATATTCATTCAGAAAGTTATGCTGCAGGAGAATTAAAACATGGTACTATCTCATTAGTAACTGATCAGATGCCTGTAATTAGTGTTGCAACACAGAGTGAATTACTTGAAAAAATGGTAAGTAATATTGTAGAAGTAAAATCAAGAGATGCTTTCACTATTACAGTAACAAAAGAAGGAACAGAATTTAGTGAAGGTGTTATGGATGAGGTTATAGAAGTACCTGCTTTAGAAGATATTCTAATGCCATTAGTAACTGTAATACCACTTCAGTTAATTGCATACTATACAACAGTATTAAAAGGCTTAAATGTAGATAAACCAAGAAACCTTGCAAAATCAGTAACTGTAGAATAATCGCGAACACATTAAGCGATACAAAAACAAAATGGAAGAGCATTTGCAAGTTTACTTGCAAATGCTATTTCATTTTTGTTTTTACAGCGCGCATGCGCGCGTGGTTATTGAAAAAGAATTGTGAATACAATTCTTTTCAATAACAATCGCTTAATGTAAGTAGATTTAAACATCTGTTAAGCGATTAACACTAATCGCTTAATGTAAGTAGATTTAAACATCTGTTAAGCGATTAACACTAATCGCTTAATGTAAGTAGATTTAAACATCTGTTAAGCGATTAACACTAATCG
>NZ_DBLZZO010000032.1:0-4085 GCF_057858645.1 Eubacterium sp. | reverse complement strand
CTTAATGTAAGTAGATTTAAACATCTATTAAGTGATTAACGCTAATCGCTTAATGTAAGTAAATTCATAGACATAATAATCACTTAATGTAAACAGATTTGCAAAATATTAAGCGATAACAATCGCTTAATATTAATGGAAAGAAAGGAGACAATATGTACACAATAAAAGACATGTACGATTTAAACGAAACAATCGCATCAGATTTATTTATAAACAAAACATATCCATGGGAGGTTCTTGGTGACATCGAGCAGTTTATTTTAAAATTAGGCCCAACACTTCCACAGGATGAATTCGACCATCCTGAAGAAAATATTTGGATTCACAAATCAGTAACAGTAGCAAAAACTGCTACATTAAACGGTCCATTAATTATTGATGCAGATACAGAGGTAAGACCGGGAGCTTTTATTAGAGGAAAAGCAATTGTTGGAAAAAACTGCGTTGTAGGTAATTCAACAGAATTAAAGAATGTTGTTTTATTTAATACAGTACAGGTTCCGCATTATAACTATGTTGGAGACAGTATTTTAGGAACACATTCACATATGGGAGCAGGTTCAATTACATCAAATGTAAAATCTGATAAAACATTAGTTGTTGTCAAAGGAAAAGACGAACAAATTGAAACCGGTTTAAAGAAGTTTGGGGCAATGCTTGGCGATTACGTTGAAGTAGGTTGTAACTCTGTTTTAAATCCGGGAACTGTAATTGGCAGACATTGTAATATTTATCCATTGTCAAGTGTAAGAGGTGTAATTCCTGAAAATCATATATTTAAAAATAAAGATGAAATAGTAGAAAAAAATTAGAAAAAACTATATTTTGTAAAATAAAAATTATTGCAAAATTGTTTTCAGTAGACTATAATAATCTTACCTGAGATGTTGGTTTGAAACCTGTTAATTTTGAACCTACAGTTTGATTAAAGGGATTCCTATATCTCTAAAGGGATGTCAAGCCTCCTTGTGAGTGGAAGGCAGTAACTTTAGATGCGGTTGCCCACCTGGCGTTTGCTAGGACTCAAAACACAGGACGGCATTTCGGGTATTACTAAAGAATAGAAAGCGTAGTATACCATGTATGCTACGCTTAATTTTTTATATAATAGAAATTATTTGGAAATTTCTATTATATAAAACGTTCCACTATGGATGCTCACTGGTGCGAAAAGAAAATAGTTGCGTGGCAACACGCACTTGGTGCGTATAATGTCGCCAGCGATATTCTTATTTTGTAATAGAAATTCTTTTAGGATAGTAACTAATTTTATTATATAAGGGAGTATAGAATGAAAAAAATTATAATACCAATACTTATATTTTTAGTAGTAAGTTTATGTTTTCTAAACTATGAATGTCAGGAAACTGTAATGAAAATTGATGCTGCATTTAACAGTGATACTCCTAAAAATCAAAACTTGGAAAAAACTACCAAAATACAGGAAACAAAAGGAAAAGTTAATCTAAATACATATAAAAGAAAGTACGTAAACATATTACTTACAAATAATTTTGATACTAATATTTATCAGAAAAAAATTATATTAAAAGGAAAATCATTAAATGTTTACTATGGAAAAAAATACAGTAACAAAACAAATAAAAGAAAGATAGAAATTACAACAGAAAGTTACATGTTCAAAAAGAACAATGTACTAAAAATTTATTCTAATAACATTGAGTGGGCCAACCATAATGTTGAGCATAATTCCCCAGTGTATTCAGGAACTTTTTACATATATAAGACTTCTAAAGGGATGGTAATAGTTAATCGGGTAGCAGTAGATGATTATATTTCAAAAGTTGTATCAAGTGAAATAGGTGGAGAAGCTCCTATGGAGGCTTTAAAAGCGCAGGCTGTTTGTGCCAGAACCTATATACTCAAATGCTCAAAGTCAAAATACAAAAAATATAATGCGATAGCAGATGACAGTACATCTTATCAGGTATATAACCGAATTGGCGAAAATAATAAAACAAAAAAAGCAGCTAAGGCAACCAATGGTATTGTTATGACTTATGAAAATGAACTGATTAACGCATACTATTTTTCAACTTCATGTGGCTATACTACAGATTATAGGATATGGGGCAAAGAAAAAAAGCTATACCTTCAAGGAACGAATATTACAAAAAATAAAACAGATATTATTGAAGAAAAAAACTTCAAAAAAATAATAACAAAAAATATAAAATCGTATGAAGACAAATATCCATTTTACAGGTGGAAAACTATTTTGACTTCAAATGAAATTAGTCAGACTATTAGTGCCACATATAGAAAGAATCTGGGAAAAATAGAAAAGATTGAAATTTTAGAAAGAGGAACTGGAGGTATAGCATCACAAATTTTAGTTAATGGAAACAAAGGAAAAATAATTATAAAAGGACAAAGTGATATTAGAAAAAATATATATCATTATGGTATGAAAATAAAATTAAATGGTGGAAGTGAAGTTAATAATATATCAATGCTACCAAGTGCGTTTATTTATATAGAAAAAGCCGGAAATAATTACATAATTTGGGGTGGTGGATTTGGTCATGGTAGTGGCATGAGTCAAAATGCTGCCATTGAAATGGCTAAGGATGGACGCACATACGATTACATTTTAAAAAAGTTCTATCATAAGATAGAACTTTCTAAATAATCTGCCATATTTGGTTTTCCATATAAAAGTATATAGAATTTTTTTAATAAAGATATATAATTTCCAAAATGAAAATTAATAATATTTAAATGCAATCCAATAAAATTTATAAAATATTACTCGTATCTAAATATTTTGCTTCAGTTTCAGGGTATATTTTTTTATTAATTTCTGCACCGATAAAGAAAATATAAATACAAAAATAAACCCATAACATAAGAATAATGAAGGCTGTTAAACTGCCATACATATAAGTCATGTTTGCAAAATTATCAATATACAAAGAAAAAACATAAGAGAAAACCAACCAGCCAAGAGCGCTAAACATTGCCCCCGGTATTGATTTTGCAAATGTTGTAAGACGTATATTTGCAAATTTATAAATAGTCATAAAGAATATTGTTAAAATAATGAAAGACAGAGAATATCTTAACATTAATGTTAGAAGTGTAATGTTCTTTAAAACCGGAAATAGTGAAATAAGCAATGTGAAAATTTTATTTCCAAATACAAGTAAAACCATTGTAAGAATAATTGCAACTACAAAGAAAACTGTATAAATCATAGAAATAAATCTTGAAATAAAATAGTTTCGGTTTTGATGTATTTTGCTGATTTCATATAAGCCGAACATTACTGATAATACCCCTTTAGAAGCTGACCAAATAGCAATAATAGCTGTAATTGAGATGGCAGTTCCTGAAACGTGGGTATAAAGTTCTTCAACAATTTGTACCAGTAATGGTTTAATGGTTTCAGGCGCATAATAGTTTAATAGTCTAATTATGTAGTTAGAATCCAAACTTGTCATACCTAAAACATTAAGGAACAGAAGCAAAAAAGGAAAAATTGACAAAATAATAAAGAAAGAAGCCTGAGCTGTATAAATGCCAACTTTGTCTTTTGCCATTCTGAAACAAAAGTCATATATTCTAAAAAAAAGCCTGCTAACTTTTTTCATGTGAATCTCCAATCGTAAAAAATTTGTTCTTGATGTACATGTTGAAATACCTATGGTAGCTTAACTTTTTCAACTAATATAGTGAGTGCACAGGTGTGCTAATCATTTCAACACTGCAATCTTGTATATATTATGTTTTTTTTCAAACAATATATGTGAAATTATAGCATTAATTTCTTAAAGTAACAATCAAATAAATTTAAGAGAAAACACGCAGTTAAATTTAAGGCAAAGCATACAATTAATCAAAATGACTTGCAATAATTTGTATGAATACATATGCGAGAGAACCATAAAAAATGTGTTTAACATAGAAAGAAAAAGTGCCTTATATACAGACCTAATATATAGTAAAATATGTTTTATTGTTAGTGTAAAATTTTAGTTGGCAAAAAATAAATAAAAAAATGGGAAGTAGAAAAAACCACTTCCCAATCATACAGTTTTTCTTTATGATATTAACTGCTC
>NZ_DBLZZO010000031.1:14782-31509 GCF_057858645.1 Eubacterium sp. | reverse complement strand
ATACCAACAGATTTTATTATAAAGATGATGAAAGTACGGAAGATATTTTAAACAGAAATATAAAGTTTGTTTATGAAAATAAAAATCCAATTATTGTCGGAGCAGATACATTTTTTTTACCGTATTCAGCTAATTATAAAAAAAGACATGCTAAACATACATTGATACTATGTGGGTTTGATTTGACAAGAAATGTTGTGTATGTAATAGACTGGTATTCACCATGGTTTTATAAAGGAGAAGTTGATATAGAAACTTTTCTTCAAGCAAGAAATTCAAAGAATGAAAAAGACGATTCTTATTATAGTGGAAGCCCAATAGAAAATAATTGGGCTTATATCGAAAAAATACCACAATATTCAGCAGATAAATTATTCGATGAAACAATTAAATTATCGAAAAAAAATTATTTCAATGATAGTGATAATGGAGTAATTGCTGCATTATCGCTATTATTGAAATATATTAGTGTAATGGAAAATGAGACAGACTACAATAGTGTGTTTTATTACATGTACACTTTACTAAACAGAAAAAAGATATTTTTACAATATATTGAATATTATTCAAATTTAAAACAATTAGATAGAAACACAATATTTATTACACAGTTGAAAAAAAATATTGCAAATTGGGATGTGATTGTAATTTTATTATTAAAGCAATCGAAAAGATATAATGTAAAAACACGAAATCATTTAATTGATAAAATTAGTAAGTCGATTAGTGAGGAATTAATAATGATTCAAACGATTGAGAAATTTTTTTGAAAGAGGAGAATGTTTATTGATGAAATCAAACTTATCTAACACTGGTTATATAGAAAAAAATAATGAAAATGGAAAATTTGAGTATGTAGGCAGAAAAGAAAGTCAAGAAATAGTTAATGAAGGTAGAAATGTTGTGCTTGATACTAATATGAATGATATAATAAATGCAAAAGGAGCAATTGGTTCTCAAACAGGCAGTATTGATAAAGAAATTATCAAATTAATATGTGAAATAGGAGAATTATCTGATAATATAAATTTAAATACTACTTTTGACGAAATTGAGTTGGATTCTATAGAATTTATTACCATTATTGTCGAAGTCGAATCAAATTACGAAATTGAATTTGATGATGAAAATATGTTAATTAGCAACTATCAATGTATTGGTGATTTTGTAGAATATGTAAAAAAGAAAACAGCAAAAGCTGAATATAATTAAAATTTTGTGTATAGCTATATAAATGGCATATGTACGAAATTCTGAGAGGAGATATATGGAAAAACAGAAGACATATGTTTTTTTTAATAATTTTATTTATGCGCTAAATATTGCAAGGAAAAGTAATCTAAAACTTTTAGCAGTTGTTTTAATAAAGCCTGTGGCGAATATCGTTACCAAATTATTGTGGGCATATGCACCTAAATTTGTATTGTCTTATATCGAAAACAATCTTACTATTGATAAGATAATTTTCAATATTATTGTAATCTGCTTGATAGGTTTGGTTTTCGATATTATTAGTACTACCAGCTATAATGCATTTGAATATGAATATCGTCCAACTGAAGGTTATTTAGAAAAATTAAGAATGGATAAGTTGTTCCATACGGATTTCAAAAATATGGAATCACCTGATTTTTTAGATTATGCTCAAAGAGCTAAAACAGCATTATATAGAGGCAATGGTTTCTTTGGAGTTCTATACGAAAGCAGAAATTTTATTGCCCAGGGTACATTGATGATTGTGTCTGCTGCATTAATCGGAATTCAAAATTTCATTATGATGATTATTTTTATCATAATCTCATTTAGCATAGCAAAGATATTGGCTTATTTTACAAAACTTGATAAAGAAGGATTTTCTGATGCTATGGCACCAACTTGGCGTAAGATGACTTATTTAGAGTCAACGACGAAAAATTTTGACTTTGCAAAGGATATTAGACTTTTTAATATGTCAAAAATCTTTAGAAGAGAGTTGGGTGATGTAAATGATACTTACAATGCCATGAATAAGACACACCATAATAGATGGATTTTATGCAATGTTAGTATGGAATCGGTATTGTTGATTCAAAAGGTCCTCATGTATACATGGCTTGTATATAATGTTATTGTGGGGAATTATCAGATATCCGATTTTGTTCTTTATGTAGGATTAGTAACTACTTTCCATGATTCTGTAGGATATGTAAATTGGATTTACTCAAATATGAGAGGCAATTGCCTTATGATTAATGATTATAGAAATTTCGTGGCATGGGAAGAACACAAAGAAACTGCAAGTGCAAATGAAGGTCATATTACAAATATAAATCTCGATCAATTTGAATTTAAGTTTGAAAATGTGAGTTTTAAATATCCCGGACATGAGAACTATGTTTTGAAAAATGTCAACCTAACAATTAATGATGGAACAAAACTTGCGGTAGTTGGTGTAAACGGTGCAGGTAAAACAACATTTATAAAACTTATTATGAAATTATATGAGCCAAATGAAGGGCGAATTCTTCTAAATGGTGTGGATATAAAGGAATATAATCGTGAAGAATATTTTAAATTATTTTCTCCGGTATTCCAAAATGTAGAATGTTTTGCAATGCCTATTTATCAGAATATTTCTTTTGCTGAAGAAGAAAATACAGATATGGATAAAGTAAATGCTGTATTAGAACAAAGTGGATTAAAGGCAAAGATTGATTCCTATGAAAAAGGTATACATACAAATTTATTAAAAATATTTGATAAAGAAGGAATTGATTTATCAGGTGGAGAAAAGCAAAGACTTGCTATGGCTAGAGCTCTATATAAAGGTGGTAAGGTTGTTATTTTAGATGAACCAACAGCTGCTCTTGATGCTTTAGCAGAAGATAAGATGTATCGTGAATTTGAAAAGATGATACAAGGTAAAACAGCAGTATTTATTTCACATAGGCTGGGAAGTACCAGATTCTGTGATAAGATTGCAATGTTTGAGAACGGAACAGTTGTGGAAGAAGGCACTCATGATGAATTGATGGCTAAGAATGGAAAATATGCATATATGTTCCAGATTCAGTCCCAATATTATGAGGATAAGAAAGACAGTGTGGGAGGACAGAACGATGAAAAATAGTAAAGATAATATTCGTTGTTTTAAGTTCTTCGGGAAATTTGCTTGGCAGAATGATAAAAAATATTATTTGCTTTTGTTAATAAATATAATCGTTAACTCAGTTTCTCCGTTTATATCAATTTTGGGATCTCAGTATTTAATTGATGAAATTGCTGATGAATCTAAGAGAAATATCGGTTGGGTGGTATTCTGGGTAGCATTTATTTGTGGAGGTAATTTCATTTGCTCCAACATAATGAAATGGGTTGGAGAAAACATTGCCAGAATTGGTGAAAAGTTTGATCGAATTTTTAAAACAAATTTATGTATGAGCTGTATCAATATGAAATTTAAACATACTGAAGAAACGGAATTTTTGGATAAAGTTAAAAATGCAGAAAGAGCTTTAAATGAAACCGGGCAGGTAAATGGTCTTATCACATCTTTAGCAAGCATTGTGACGAATTTTATTGTTGCCTTAGGTGTTGTGACTTTGGTTTGTACAAGAATTCCTTGGTTAATGATTCCGGTAATTATTTCGTTTGCAGCGAATTCATATACTACTTCAAAAGTTAATAAGAGCAGGCGTAAGTTTTTTAAAGAAATGGGCAATGTAGAGAGAGGTAGTACATATTTTAACACTGAACTACAGGAAAGCAGATATGCCAAAGATGTACGTTTATATGATACATCTGAAATATTCGAAAAGAAATATGACGGATATGTAGGTAGAATATATAATACCAGCAAAAAGTATCATACAAAATTTATAAAATACTGGGATATAAATAATGTATTTTATGCTGTTTGTGATTCTGCTATCTATATATTATTATCAGTAAATGTTTTTAACAAGATTATTTCAATTGGTGAATTCTCCAGTTTGTTCCAGGCGACTTCTAAATTTGGTGGTGCTATTAGAGGAATTGTAAATTCATATTTGGAAATGAATTATACTTCATCGGTATTAAAGTATTACATCGATTTTGTTGAAGATATATACGGGGAAAACGACAGATTGATGGATTTAAGTGATTGTGTTGTAGAGGTAACTGACAAAGCCTGCGAAATTGAGTTTAGGGATGTTAGTTTTAAATACCCAAACACAGACAAGTATATTCTTAAAGGCATATCTGTAAAGATTAAAGCAGGGGAGCATCTGGCAATTGTAGGTCAAAATGGCGCAGGTAAGACTACATTTATTAAACTCCTTTGTCATTTGTACGACAACTACGAAGGTGAGATATTAGTAAACGGTAAAGATGCCAGAGAGTATAACATTGTAGAATATATGAAGATGTTATCAGTTGTATTCCAGGATTTTAGACTTTTTGCTTTTACAATTAAAGAAAATGTAACTGTATTTGATGATAAAAATACGGATCTGGAAGAAATATATAAGATTGCAGGCATTGATAAATGGATTGATAGTCTTGATGAAAAAGACCAGACATATATCTATAAGATGTTTGTGGAAAACGGTATTGAGCCATCCGGTGGTGAAGGTCAAAAACTTGCTATTGCCAGAGCATTGTATAAAAATGCTCCGATTGTAGTATTGGACGAACCAACAGCAGCTCTTGATCCAATTTCCGAATATGAGGTTTATAAAAACTTTGACAAATTGGTTTATGGAAAAACTGCAATATATATTTCACACAGATTATCTTCATGTAGATTTTGTGACAGAATAATTGTATTTAATAATGGAACAATTACGGAGGAAGGAAGTCATGAGGAGTTAATGAAAAATGCGGACGGATTATACTATAATATGTATAGTACACAGGCAAAGCATTATAAGTGATTAGTGAATAACTGTTCATAAGAGAGGAAAATAAAGATATGGAAGGCAAAAATAATAATATAATTAAGTTACCATTTAAGATTCCTAAATATAAGACATATTCAATAAATACTGCAATAAACGGAATATTAGAAGCTTATGGAAATGACGAAGTATGGTTATATAATAATTATATTTCGTTATGGATATATGCAAGGAGACAAAGAAAAGAGTATATGGTGGATTTTAAGTATGACAGGGATATCAATTATTATGAGCAATGTCCAGTGTTGGAAACAGTAATTCTAGATGTAAGAAAGAATCAAGATGTTAATTATATTATTAAGAATAGTATAGATAATCAAGAATATATTTTTTTGGCAGTAGATATGTATTTTATAGATTCGTGGTGGAAGGATATTGAGGAAAAAGAACATAGCGAACATGAAATGCTTATTTGGGGATATGATAATGAAAAAAAAGTGTTCTTTACAGCAGACTTTTTCAAACATACTTATTCAATACAAGAGATTTCATATTTAGATTTTAGAATGGCATTTGATGCCCATGCGGGATATATAAGGGAAAGAGATAATGTGAATTCTGTCGAAATTAGTACATTTAAATACTTAAAAAATAAAAAGTATGCTTTAAATGTTGATAGAATTCGTAATATGATTACTGATTTTATAAAATCACGTGAGAATACAATTAATGATGAGTCAGACTTATTTACAGTACACGAAGCTGTTTTATATGGGTTTGAATGCCTAAATCATATAATAGAATATTTTAATGAATGCGTATGTAAACATGAGCGTCTTGATTTTAGAATAATTCATTTGATTTACATATTTAATGAGATAATGTATTGTAGAATAGATTATATGATTGAGCATAAATACCTATCTGATAACACGTATATAAGAAATATCCAGAATGACTTTCATGATATGTCCCATAAAAATGAGATGTTGAGAAGTCTTGTTATGAAATATAATTTAATAAAAGGACAGAAGTATGGCGAAATAGTAATAAAAAAAATGAAAGATTTGTTCTGGCAATTAGAAAATAGTTTGGAAAAATTAAATATTTATTTTGAAAATATATAAGAAAAATAGATTTTGTTTGAGATCATAAAAGACAAAATCTATTTTTTATTATTTGAGTATTTTAGTGCTTATTAGGAATGGATATAAATATGCATAGAAAAAGTAATATGGAATAATAGGTGTAGATAAAGGGAATGTTAGTTAATTGTTTGAATGATAAAGATGAATGATAATAGATATGACGAAGTTTAAACTATGGAGTGTATTAAAAAAAAGAAAATGAGGAGTGGATTTGTGTGTAAAGTATCAGTAATCGTTACAGTATATAATACAGAGAAATATGTAGAGGAATGTATCATATCACTAATTAATCAAACGTATAAAAATATTGAAGTTATTCTAATAGATGGAGGATCTACAGATAAAACTCCAGAGATATGTCATGAGTATGAAAAAGAATATGAAAATATAAGAGTAGTACATAAAGAAAACGAAGGGGTATCTGCTGCAAGAAATAGAGGAATTGAGGAGGCAACTGGTGATTATATACTGTTTGTTGATGGGGATGATTGGATAGAAAATAATACAATTGAAGCATTGGTTTGGTTGGAAGAAGAGAATGAATCGGATATCGCTTTTATCATTAAAGCAGGAAATGAGCATTCAACAGGAGAGGTACTGATTGGTGATGGAAAGAAAATGATATTACATATTTTGGAAATATCGGCTGGTGAAGTTTGGGGGAAATTATTTAAAAAACAAATATTTGAAGACGTGAAGTTTCCGGAAGGAAAGCTTCATGAGGACTTATATGTGATGCCAACTATTTTTTTAAAATGTAAAAAGATAGTTGCATATCACAAGGGATTATATCATTACAGGATTAGAGATGATGGATTGATGGGGACAGAAATAAAAGGCAATTTGAAAGATTTATATGAATGCTGGTTAGATGGAATAAGAAAATGCCGTTTGTTAAGCTCAGATAAAAAATTTGTGAAAGACTTGCAAAAAAGGTATCTGTATGATGTGTTATGGTATTTTTACAATATAGTATGTCTTATGAGTGATGAAAAATTTAAAGAATCCGTAGTAAATATTTCATTGTTTTATAAAAAAACGAGATATATATATTTAATAAATTCGGCAGTAAAAATTAGTGATAGAATAAGATTCCTTTTGATATCAATATGTCCAATGACTGTCAGGAACTTTAATATACTACGATATGGCCGTGGATAAAAATAAGAGGAGTGAATATGAACAAAAGAGTTACTCAAGTTGTCATTCTTGCTGGTGGACTTGGCACACGTCTTAAACCATTTACAAATACTGCACCAAAACCGATGTATCCGATTAATAACATTCCATTTATTGATTATCTAATACGCCAGATGAAAAGTTTCGGAATGGAAGAGGCATTGCTCCTTTTAGGGTATTTACCTAAGAAAATTATGGACTATCTTGGAGATGGCTCACGTTATGGATTAACCATAAATTATGATATAACGCCAGTAGACTACGACACAGGTATGCGAATAAAACATGCTGCTCCACAGATCGCAGATAAATTTTTACTTTTATATTGTGATAACTATTGTCCGATTAACTATTCAAAATTGTTCGCAGACTTTTGTAATAATAAAGCAAAGATTCAAATTACTGCTTATAGCAATCGTGACAACTATACAAAAAGCAATCTACATATTACTGATGATGGATTGATCACAACTTATGACAAAAAACGTATTATACCAAATTTACAGGGAGTTGATATTGGTTATGCGTTAGTCGATAAGAGCGTCATTTCGTTAATATCAGAGGAAAATTGTAATTTTGAGGAAGAGGTTTATCCACAATTAGTTGCACAAAACAAGTTGTTTGCCACAATGACTGAGCATCAATATTACTCTGTTGGTTCTTTTGAGCGAATCAAATTTACGGAAGAATTTTTTAAACCGAAAATAGCAAATAAGAGAACTGAATATACAATACCGTCTGATGTAGATGAAATAGAATATTATGCTTTTTGTTCGTTTAATGATGCAATACGTCAATTAAAAACGCTTGTCATTCCTACGGGAATATATGTTCCTGATTGCTTAATTTTTGACACAATTGCAGAAACGAGATGGTGGCATTGGGAAGGGGCTGTAGAACAACCATACCTTACAATAAAAGGCTATGATGGTTCCAGTGCACATGACTATTATTTAAAAAATGGTGAAGATGAAAACTTAAAGTGGGAAAGTTTGGGAAAAGAAGACACACAGATAGACAACGACAAAGATGACAAAGACGAAAATAAATTTATGCTTAATTATGATGCCAATAGTTTTACACATTCTTCAAATAGTAATAAATATTTAACAGCTGGATTTAAGGGAGTAAAAGACTATAAGTTAGATGAATCATATTTCAATAAACTGATAAAATATAGTACAAAGGGAGAGAAAAATAGAATTAAACAAAGCATGAATTCTTCGTGGGGAGGTTCCTGCTATGGAATTGCTACAACCATGGGGATGGTATATAAAAATATGATAAATATATCGGAAATTAATAGTAATTCAGCAAATTGTTATTATAAGTTACCATATCCTTATAAAGATAAAAAGTTATTGAATACCATTCAGTATTTTCAATTATCTCAATCTTTAGAATATGGAGGGTCGTATGCAGCCAGTAAATCTTTTACCACGAGAGGGAAGAATGATGAAGCGGATAGTTTGAGTGAATTTTTGAAAGCTGTTGTAAAAACAGTAAAAGAAGAAGGAGTATCATTATTCACATTCGCAACAAAAGAGTCAGGACATGCAGTGTTAATGATTAATTGTGAAGAAACAGATGAAGGCTATAGGATTAAAATGTATGATGAAAATACATATAATGATAATCATAAACCAGGTTATTATAGTTATTTTGATATTTCATCCGATTATAAATCTTTTTCTTGGAAAGATGAAGGGTTGACAAATGAGAATTATATGCAAATGCAAATTATTGATTGGAATTTGATGAAACAATTAAATGGTAATGGTTCTTCGTCTGGAAAAAAGGGAAAAGGGCATAGTTTTGTTACAGTTGGTTTAGATGATTCATTTACAATTAGAAATAATGAAAATGAATATTTAACATGGGATGGAAATTCTTTTTCGGGAAATTTAGAGATATTATCTGAGAATTATGAATATAAAAATATTTCGGAGAGTAATTCTGAGGCAATGGTTAATTTAGAGGTTGAAAATAGTGAGTACTTTACATTTTGTGACATAACAGGAGAACTTAATGCAAGTATTGAAGGTGATGACAAGTATCAATCAATAGAAGCTTCTAATGTATCTTTAGTTAAAATGAATTTGAATGAAGGTGTTATTATTGATAGTAATAATGCAGAGTACCAGTTTAAAACTTTTATAACAACAGATGAAAAAGTGTCAGAAAATGAAAATAATCTTATATCTGTATCTGCGAAAACAAAAGGGAAAACGACTTTATCTGTTAATAATACAAATGTAGATGTAACAAATGAAAATGGTATGGACGATATATATACATCTAATTATGTAGGTGTGAAAACAGCAACGAAGACATATAATACTTCAAGTAAATATATTTCTGTTGATAATATATATAAAAATCATACGCATCAATATGTTCTTACAAATTCAAAACAAGCTACATATGCAGAAAACGGATTAAAAACGTATATATGTGATATATGTGGAAATATAAAAACTGAAAATATTGCTAAATTGATGAAAAAGAATAATAAGCCTGCTAAATCTTCTATTAAGAAAATTAAGAAAAAAAAACACGGCTTAATAGTGACGTGGAAAAAAGTTAAGGGAATAAAAGGGTATGAATTACAATATTCGCTCAAGAAAAATTTTAAAGGCGCAAAAACAAAGACAATAAAAAAAGTATCAACTACTACTGTTGCTATAAAAAAACTTAAACGTAAGAAAAAGTATTATGTAAGAATTAGAACATATATCGTTTCCAATAGAAAGAAGATATATTCTGATTGGTCTAAGTTTAAAGTAAAAAAAACCAAATAGTAATAGTTTATTCGGATATAAGAAACTCCAAAATACTACAGGGATATTCTTGTATAGTGGAAATATTCTTTTAATGGAATTTTTATGATCTGAAAAGTTGCTTTTAAAAATCATAATTTATTGTAGTTTTATGCTAACTTCCAGTTTATAGCGTAAATATACACAATCTTGACAAATAAAGATAACACGTTTATTATCGTAATTAAATTGATTTAGAGCTTGTCTCGGCATAAATGAAGACTATAGATTTTACTGTTTCTGAACACAACAGTGCGTCTATAGTCTTTTTTGTTTTTGTGGCAAAATGCAAATATAAGAATTGCCTTGATAAAACAGAAAGTGTGGTTGTAGCAATGAAGGAATTAAATCAGAAAGAGGGACTGTAGCAATGAGCAGATTAGAATGGACAAAGAAAATAATTATAATAATGGTTGGTTCAGTAGTGGCAGCATATGGTATCACCCTTGCCCTATATGCCGGGTTTGGTGGTGCGACTCTTGCAGTTTTGTGGCAGGGAATTTCTAAAACTTTTCATGTAAGTATAGGGATGGCATCAATGATAGTTGCGATAGTTATGATTGCATTTGCATTTTTTTATGACAGATTTCAGATACATATTGGTACTGTTTTATATCAGATTGTATATAGCTTTTGCGTGGATTTATTTGCAAATATGCATGTATATAGTACGCATTTGTGGATAAATGCACTTATCATGGTAATGGGAGTAATCTTTTTTGCAGTGGGAACGGGAGTTTATGGGGCAGCATCTTTAGGACGTGGTTCGTATGAGGCATTAACATTTTCGCTGGCAGATAAGAATGGCTGGCAGGTAAAAGTTGTGCGAATGATACTTGATGTTGCAATGGTTGTTATAGGCATTGCTCTTGGTGGAAAGTTTGGTTTATGTACTATTTTTACAATCATTATATCAGGACCGGTTATTCAGTTTACAGCATCAAAAACAAAAAAAGTATTGAACATCTAAATGGAGAGGATGTGTATAATAAAAGAATAAATCGGAATTTGTAGATGCAAGATAACCAAGAGTATATAATTGACAAGCAATGAATCATTTGCTATTATTGAGCCGTATATAAATAAGACAGTTCGTTTGTACTATCCTGTCTCTAAATAAAACCAGGACTATTATTTTATAATTCATAATTGGAATTTTTTAGAAAAGTAATCTATTAAGACACGGGTACAGATGTATCCGTGTCTTTTTATGTAATAAGAAATTCCTTCAGAATTTCTTATTACATAAAAAACGTTCCACTATGGATGCGCACTCGCGCGAATGGAAAAACGTTCCACTATGGATGCACACTTGCACGAAAGGAAAAATGTTGCTAAAGCAACACGTGCTCGGTGCGTAGAATATCGCAAGCGACATTCTTGATTATACAATTACAATACAAGCAAATGGAGAAAAGTTTTATGTATATTTTAAAAACGGAGGCTAGTTTTGACTCAGCGCATTTTCTTGCAGGATACAACGGAAAATGTAGCAATCTTCATGGACATAGATGGAAGATTGTTCTTGAAGTTCAAGCTGAGGAACTAAAGGACGACATTCAACATAAGGGGATGTACGTAGATTTTGGAGAATTGAAAAAAGATTTAAGAAACCTTGCAGACTCAATGGATCATGCCTTAATTATAGAAAAGAATTCATTGAAGCAGACTACTTTGGAAGCTTTAAAAAGCGAGAATTTCAGGATTATTGAACTTGATTTTCGTCCGACAGCAGAGAATATGGCAAAGTATTTTTATGAGAAAATAAGAATACTTGGATACAATATGAAAGCTGTAACGGTATATGAAACTCCTGTCAATAGTGCAACTTATATGGAATAATTATAAATAATTTTCTAATCTGAAAGGAGTTATATATGAGTAAATATGAAGTAGTTGAAAAATTTGTAAGTATCAATGGTGAAGGAACTAAAGCCGGACAACTTGCAGTTTTTATACGTTTTAAAGGTTGTAATCTTAATTGTAAATATTGTGATACCAAATGGGCTAATGAGCAAGAAGCACTTTCTCAAACAATGACGGAAGAAGAAATACTTGATTATGTTTTATCAACGGGAGTTAAAAATGTCACTCTTACAGGTGGAGAACCATTGTTAAGAAATGACATTGAAAAAGTTATTACAGTTCTTGCAGAAAACAATCTGAATGTTGAAATAGAGACTAACGGTAGCATTTATCTTGACAAAATCCGTAAGCTTAACAAAGAAAATGTAACTTTTACAATGGACTATAAGCTTTCCTGTAGTGGAATGGAACAGTCCATGAACCTGAAAAATTTTGAAGTTTTAAATAAAAATGATACTGTTAAATTTGTAGTAGGAAACCGAGAGGATCTTATAAAGACAAAACAGATTATAAAAAAATATAATCTGTATGGAAAATGTAATCTTTATATAAGTCCGGTATTTGGGTTGATAGAGCTTGAGGAAATAGTTGATTTTATGAAAGAGAATTTAATGAATGATGTTAATATGCAGATTCAGTTACATAAAATAATATGGTCACCAGATAAAAAAGGAGTCTAATATGGAAAAACATAAGAAAATAGATACTAAAGCAATTGAATATCATATAGCTGGTATTCTTAAAGCTCTGGGTGATAATCCTGAACGAGAGGGATTAAAAGACACACCTAAAAGAGTTGCAAAAATGTACGAAGAAGTTTTTGAAGGAATGAATTATACAAATGAAGAAATTGCAGATATGTTTAACAAAACATTTGCGCTTGATAGACTGGAAGAAGCGTCCGAAAATGTAGAATGTAAAAGTCAAAATGGAACTTCTGACATGGTAGTAGTAAAAGACATAGAACTTTTCAGTTATTGTGAGCATCATCTTGCACTTATGTATGATATGAAGGTAACAGTTGCTTATATTCCAAAGGGAAGAGTGATAGGTCTTAGTAAGATAGCAAGAATAGCAGATATGGTATCAAAAAGATTGCAGCTTCAGGAAAGAATAGGAAGCGATATTGCAGATATTATGCAGATGGTTACTGGAGCAGAAGATATAGCAGTACTTATTGAAGGATGTCATAGTTGCATGACTGCGAGAGGAATTAAAAAAACTAACACAAAAACATACACACAAACATTAAGAGGGAGATTTAATAATGAAAGCAATGGTTTTATTCAGTGGTGGAATAGATAGTACAACATGCCTTGGTATGGCAGTAGAAAAATATGGTTCAGAAAATGTTATTGCATTATCAATAGCATATGGTCAGAAACATACAAAAGAGATAGAAGCATCAGATAAAATTGTAAAATATTATAATGTAGAACATATTTATCTTGACCTTGCAAAAATATTTCAATATAGCGATTGTTCACTATTATCACATTCTGATAAGGAAATACCTAAAGAATCATATAATGACCAGATTAAGAGTACAAATGGTTCACCTGTGTCAACGTATGTTCCATTTAGAAATGGATTATTCTTATCAAGTGCTGCAAGTATAGCAATTTCAAAAGGCTGTAGTGTAATATATTATGGTGCGCATGCAGATGATGCAGCTGGAAGTGCATATCCTGACTGTAGCAGTGATTTTAACAATGCAATAAATGAAGCAATATATCTTGGAAGTGGAAAGCAGATTAAGGTTGTAGCACCATTTATCAATGCAACTAAAGATCAGGTTGTAAAAAAAGGGCTTGAGATAAATGTACCATATAAATACACATGGAGCTGCTATGAAGGTGGCGAAAAACCTTGTGGTAAATGTGGAACATGTATAGACAGAGCTAAAGCGTTTGAGTTAAACGGAATTAAAGATCCGGCAATGGAATAAAAGGGAGAAGAATTATGACAGGAAGAAGCAAAGAAGAAACAGCAGACATAACATTATTAGGTAATCAGAAAACACAGTATCCATGTGATTATGCACCGGAGATGTTGGAGACTTTTGAGAATAAACATCAGGGAAATGATTATTTTGTAAAATTTAATTGCCCTGAATTCACAAGTTTGTGTCCCATAACAGGTCAACCGGATTTTGCCACTGTTACAATATCATATGTACCCAACATTAAAATGGTGGAGAGTAAATCATTAAAACTATATTTATTTAGTTTCCGAAATCATGGTGATTTTCATGAAGATTGTATGAATATAATTATGAAAGATTTGATAAAACTTATGGATCCAAAATACATTGAGGTATGGGGGAAATTTACTCCTAGAGGTGGAATATCAATAGACCCTTACTGTAATTATGGAAAGCCTGGAACAAAATGGGAAGAAATTGCATTTAATAGAATGGCAAATCATGATATGTATCCGGAAAAGGTTGATAATAGATAGGAACAAAGATACTGGATTTATTGGGATAAGGTTCAAAGAGTAGATAACCTGAAACATGGTTATCTATTTTTAATTGTCTCGATTTTCTTTACCATTAAAGTTATAATGTTTAGAAAGATTTTAGGAGAGCAAGTCATGAGTGAGTGAAATACAGTATTATATTATAATGAACAGTTTATTGAAAGAGATTTGTAATTAATATTTGAAAATATATGGAGAAAGTCAATGTTGGATAAAGAAAGAAGAAAAAAGAAAGTAGCATTTATATGTGTTCATAATTCCTGTAGAAGTCAAATCGCAGAGGCACTGGGAAAATACCTGGCTTCTGATGTTTTTGAAAGTTATTCTGCAGGTACTCAAACAAAGCCACAGATTAATCAGGACGCAGTGAGAATTATGAAAAAAATGTATGGAATCGATATGGAAAAAAATCAATATTCTAAACTTATTAGTGAGATTCCGAAACCTGATATAGCTATTTCAATGGGATGTAATGTAGGTTGTCCTTTTATAGGAAGAAGTTTTGATGATAATTGGGGGCTTGATGATCCAACGGGAAAAAGTGATGAGGAATTTGAAATAGTTATTAAGGAGATAGAACGAAAAATAATCGAACTTAAGGAGCGCATAGACCAGTTATAAAGTTCGTTGTGCAGGAAAGTAAATGAAGATATATGAGGCGGAAAATAGAACAGAAAAGAAAAGCTAACAGACCAGCTATTAATAGTTTGGGAACAGTCTGTCAGGGCTACACATCTATTTCTTTCCGGAGAAGAAGTAGAGCAGATTAAAAAGTATGTGCCACAGGCAGTAAATGAACAAAATCCACAGGCAGTAGGATTTTATGAGCATTTAGGTTTTGAAACATATAGAAGAACTGATTTTGACGAAGAGGGTAATCCGTACCCACTTTTGTATATGAAACTGCAAAATATTTAATGTGATATAGTGCTTTCATTAACACTTATATAACATAATGTAAAGTATTTAAACCACCAAAATCGTATGGTTTTTAATTTAACTTATGAGAAATTAGAAAAGGTAATTTAGTATGAACGATATTGAAAACAGATTTTTTGAACAATATAAAAAATTAGATAATTTATGCAAAGATTTGCTAAATAGTAAACAGGGAGTTTCAACATATATAGCTCAGATGGAAAACACACCTGCTTTCGAAAGACGATATGTTAATTCTTGGGATAGTGATTATAAAATGCTTAAGCATATTAGGTGGGTAAGAAACGATATTGCACATAGTGATTATCAGTCAGAATGTACAGAAGGAGACATTGCGTATGCCAGAAATTTCTATACAAGAATTATGAAACAGGAAGATCCGTTTTCCATAATTAATAAGGGAAAAATAGCTCAATTTAGAAAACAAAGTAGTAAGACAGTTGATACAAATCAATTTAGAAAACAAAGTAGTAAGACAGTTGATATAAATAAACCCAATAAAAATCATATAGCTGGAAGAAGGAAAAAATATACAGTCAATAAAGAATTAATGGCATTAATAATAATAGTTATTGTCTTATTTATTGTGTTAAGGATGGTTATGTAAAAAGTGAAAAAAGACAGAGTGAAAGTAAATTTAAAAGATATTATTGAGTAAGATAGAAGAAGCAAAGAATGGAAATGCTTATGATGAATAGAAAATAAGAAAAAATTCATTTAATGTATAAATAGGAATGGAAATAAAATGACTAAAGAACAATGGTATAAACAGTTATTTGAACGTCTAGGCAAATCAAAATTTCGCAGTAGTTTTCACCTAAAACAAAAGGACATAGATTACATTAACGAAAAAGGATTAGAAACAATCAGGAAGCATGCTGAGGATTTTATTGCTAAAAGAGAAGCACTGGCGAACATACCAAATGACGGAAAGCAAACTCCAATGAAAGGACACCCGGTATTTATTGCACAGCATGCAACGGCAACATGTTGCAGGGAGTGCATTCGCAAGTGGCATAAAATAAAACCGGGAGTAGAATTAAGTCAGATACAGCAGGACTATCTGGTTGATGTGATTATGACGTGGATAAAAAGAAATATGTAAAAAATAGAGTATAGTATACAGCAAAGTAAATAAATACTAAGCAGCAAAGAGCAGAATAGGATAAATAGTAAATAATAGAAAATATAATGCAACAAAGGGCAGAATAGGATATACAGTAAAAGATAGAAAATATAATGCAACAAAGGGCAGAATAGGATATACAGTAAATAATAGAAAATATTATGCAACAAAGGGCAGAATAGGATATACAGTAAAAGATAGAAAATATAATGCAACAAAGGGCAGAATAGGATATACAGTAAAAGATAGAAAATATAATGCAACAAAGGGCAGAATAGGATATACAGTAAAAGATAGAAAATATAATGCA
>NZ_DBLZZO010000031.1:0-14682 GCF_057858645.1 Eubacterium sp. | reverse complement strand
ACAAAGGGCAGAATAAGATATACAGTAAATAATAGAAAATATTATGCACCAAAGGATAGAAAATAATATATAAAGGACAGGTAATATTGTATGGTTAAAAAGATTATAAAAGGCAAACAGATTTTTGCAAGAAAAGCACAAAGTGCCACAGAGGCAGATAAACAAGTTATAACAGATTTATTAGATACACTTAAGGCTAATAGAGAAACCTGCGTTGGTATGGCAGCTAATATGATAGGAGTTAATAAATCAATAATAGTTGTGGCAACAGGACCATTTCAATTTGCAATGATAAATCCTGTAATTACAAAGAAATCAGGAGAGTACAAAACGGAAGAGGGATGTCTTTCTTTGGATGGTATACGACCTTGTATAAGATATGAAGAAATTGAAGTTGATTATTTAGATTCAAACTTTAATAAAAAACATGACAAGTATACAGGTTTTACAGCACAGATTATTCAACATGAAATCGACCACTGTAATGGAGTGGTTATTTAGAAATTTTTTCAAAAGTACACCCTTTTTAGGCAAAAACAAGCAAAAGGGATGTATTTTTCCAAGTATGAAATTAACAAAACAAAGATAATTCCCCAAAAGTACACCC
Organism: Eubacterium sp.; assembly: GCF_057858645.1. NCBI lineage: Bacteria > Bacillati > Bacillota > Clostridia > Eubacteriales > Eubacteriaceae > Eubacterium > Eubacterium sp. Next base: position 14,075 of record NZ_DBLZZO010000031.1, on the reverse strand, counting down.
CTTTTAGCAAAAAACAAGCAAAAGGGATGTATTTTTCCAAGCAGAAAATTTTTAAAAACAAAGATAATTCCCAAAAGTACACCCCTTTTAGCAAAAAACAAGCAAAAAGGATGTATTTTTCCAAGTATGAAATTGAAAAAACAAAGATAATTCCCAAAAGTACACCCCTTTTAGTCAAAAACAAGTCAAAAGGGTGTATTTCCTAAAAAAACAGATTTCTACAATACAAAATATGTTTTAAAATAACAATTCAACAACAAAAAGTATCCCTCACAATAACAATTCAATACAAAAATTTTTCCGCACAATAACAAGCCCCCACAATAACAATAAGTATCCCACGCAATAGCAATACCACAACTAACACGTTGATATGATACCTCAAAAGTTGACGGTTCAATATTTCTAATGTAAATTAACTATAGGATTAAGTATTACATATTAACGTGAAGACAAATTTCAATTAATATGAAAGTGAGAGTGATAAAATGAAAACGCGTAAGTTAGGAAAGACAGGACTTGACGTAAGTGAAATCGGGTTTGGTGGTGAATGGTTAGAACGACACCCAGAAGAAGAGGGAATCGAATTAATTAAATATGCATCTTCTAAAGGAATTAATATTCTTGACTGCTGGATGGCAGATCCAAAATCAAGAGACATTATTGGAAAAGGTATCAAGGATAATAGAAGTGACTGGTTTATTCAGGGACATATTGGTTCTACCTGGAAAGATGAACAGTATTTTAGAACAAGAGACATGAAATATGTTCGACCGGCTTTTGAAGATTTACTTAAAAGACTTCAAACAGATTATATTGATATTGGCATGATACATTACATAGATTCAGAAGAAGAATGGGAACAGATTCAGCATTCAGATTATATGGATTATGTAATGGAGTTAAAAGAAAAGAACATAATACATCACATTGGCATGAGTTCCCATAACCCTAAAGTTGCCATAAAAGCAGCACAGTCAGGGTATGTTGAGATGATTTTATTTAGTATAAATCCGGCATTTGACATGTTACCTGCAAGCGAAGATATTGACACAATGTTTGCAGAAGAATTTGATAACAACCTTAAAGGAATTGACCCTGAGCGTGCAAAGTTATACAAAATATGTGAACAGAATAATGTTGGAATCACAGTTATGAAAGGTTACGCAGGCGGTAGACTATTTGACGAAAAACGTTCTCCTTTTGGAGTAAGTTTAACACCTGTTCAGTGTATTCATTATGCATTAACCAGACCTGCAACAGCATCTATTATGTGCGGCTATGACACAAAAGAACAGGTAGATGATGCTTTGGCATATGAAACAGCTACAGAGCAGGAAAAAGACTATGCATCAGTAATCGCCAATGCTCCGTTCCATTCATACAAAGGAGAATGTACATACTGTGGACATTGCAAGCCTTGTGTGGCGAATTTAGATATTGCAATGATTAACAAATTTTATGATTTGGCGACAATGCAACCAGAGGTGCCTGCAACAGTACAATCACATTATGAACTTCTTGAACATAAAGCATCTGAATGTATTGCTTGTCATGCTTGTGAAGTACGTTGTCCATTTGGAGTAAAAATCGCAGAAAGAATGGAGAAAACAGCAAAACTATTTGGTTGCTAGAATCACATTTGCTTGTAAGGGGGCGTTTAACATTGATTAGAAGCAAAAATTACATTTTAGATTTTACACATGTATATATTGATGAGGACATACAACAAGAAAGTGGTATAAGCCTAATTGATTGTTCGGACATTGAAGGCTGTGACCTTTATTGCTCCAAGGCTGCTGAAATAGAAATAAAGAAAAGAACAGAGCAGTATGGAATTCATGGGATACATTTTATTGATTCAGGTAATTTTCATTACATAACAAAAATAAATACAGACAGAATAATGAAGCCCTTTTCATTAGTTCTGTATGATCATCATACCGATATGCAGGAACCGATGATTAACAAAATGACCAGTTGTGGAGACTGGGCAGCGCAGGTTATTAATGAAAATAAAAATCTTGTTCAATTGATTCTGGTAGGTGCAACTGAAAATGACATAGAGCAAATTCATATTAGGAATCGCGAAAAACTTATAACTTTTTCAGCAGAAGAACTTAGGAGTGGCAGAGGAAAAGATAAGCTTAGCAAAATAATAACAGATGTACCTTTTTACATTTCAATTGATAAAGATATTCTGGATAAAAATTATATTGAAACAAATTGGAGTCAGGGCCACATGCCACTTGATATGCTTGAGCATCTTTTACAGTTTTTTATTAAAGACAAAAAGATTATTGGAATCGATATATGTGGAGAATGCCAGAGTGGGTTGCCTTTTCCTGAATACATAGAGGCAGAGGAGAAAAATTCAAAAACTAATATCGAGCTATACCAATACATTAGAAAATATAGAAAATAAAACTTATTTGATATGTCGCAATTAAAGTGGTAAAACAGTTGAAAATAATAATTAAAATTTAGGTTGGAGAAAAACTGTATTATATATTTTGATAAAATGAGCAGAAAAGCTTGCAACATAGATTGTGACTTAAGAGTTAAAAATGATGACATTCATTTTGAGTTAGGAGGCAGAACAAATGAACATACTCATAAGAGAATATAACCAGAATGATTTAGAAGCAATGATTGAAATTTGGAATCAGGTTGTAGAAGATGGAATTGCATTTCCACAGGAAGAATTATTAAATAAGGATACAGGAAAAGAATTTTTTGACTCGCAGACTTACAGTGCAGTGGCGGAGGATAAGGATACAGGAAAAGTGTATGGCTTGTATATTTTGCATCCTAATAATGTGGGACGTTGTGGACATATCTGTAATGCTAGCTATGCTGTTAGTAAAGAATCAAGAGGGCTACATATAGGGGAAAAGCTGGTGCTTGATTGTTTGAAGCAGGGTAAGAACAAGGGATATGGAGTGTTACAGTTTAACGCTGTTGTTGCAACTAATACCCATGCAAGACATTTATATGAAAGACTTGGTTTTACTCAGTTAGGTGTAATACCAAAAGGTTTTAGAATGAAGGATGGACATTACGAGGATATTTGCCCATATTATCACGAACTTGTTTAGATAATTTAATGAAAAATTACAGTTAGTTGCTAAATGCAAAGAATGTACATGGACTGAGAAAATATTGCAATATAACAATATTGGTTATGTTAGAAATTAGGAGAAAAATATAGGTATGGTATATGTTAAAGATTTACTTCAGTTGGAATCTTTATGGTAAGAACAATGTTTCTGTCTGCAGCATTATGTGGAATAGCAGGCTATTTTCAGGTAGAATTTAAAATAAAAAGATTATCATTTACCCATCTGGTTTCCTGCTGTAAATTAGGAATTTCAGCTTTCGTAAGCGAAATATCATCAGCAGTTATAACAGTAGTGTTTAACATGTTGCTTTTAAACATTGCAGGGAATATTGGTGTGGCTGCGTACGGAGTAATTGCCAATTTGGCTATAGTTACTATTTCTATTTTTAATGGTTTGGCGCAGGGCAGTCAGCCGTTAATTAGTCAGTGTTATGGTAGAAAAGAAACTAAAAATGTTAAACAACTTTTAAAAGGGAGTGTGGATATCATTTCTGTCATCAGAAGTGATTACATTTACAGCGGTTATGATTGTGGCAAAGACTAACTTGAAATTTCGTAAATAAAGGTCAGTTTGTGAAAAAAAGCAATAAGTGCATGTGTTATAATACTTTAGAATTGCTGGTAGTATGTCATTAAATTTGCATAAAGATAAGAGGAAGCAATATGGAATTTCAATATCTTCTAGAACAGAAAACAATGGATTATATTCAAGATAATAATTTAGAATTAGTGGAAAAAAGTATGTGGAATAGTGGTGCTATTGTATATACTGTAAAGAAATCCAGCGATAACTTTGACGGATTCTATTCACTGATAGCTATTTATTTGGAAGAAAAAGATTTTAAATTACAGGCAGAAATTTATAATTTATATAATGATAGCAGATTTAATGAAGATTTAATTCAGTGTGAAACAATTGAAGAAGAAATAGTTGATAATGGAAAATTAATCTATATAATTACAGAGAATGTTAATTCAATTATTGACATGATTTTAGATGGAAAAATAATTCTTTCTAACAAGACAGAAGAACAGAAAAAGATATGTTTATTTAATTTGCTTGCTGACATTTGCGATACCATAGTGTATGTGAAAAATAAATACAGCAATTTAAATATATACATCAATAATGAAGAATTATGTATTAACGAAAACGGTAAAGGAAAGCTCTTGTTATTTGATTTGGTAAAAAATCAAATGGCGACTAATAATGAAGCTTATGAACTTGCATATATTGGAAAAAATATTGCAAAAGGTTTAAATATTGATGTTAATATTCCGTTATTGGAAGAAAATATAGAAATGTTTAGACAGTTTTGTCTAAGGGAAATTAAATCTTGTGAAAAAGAAGAAGAAAAGAATAAAAACAAATATGAGAATAATTTAAAGAAAGCCAAAAAGGGTGATAAAAAGGCGCAATATATTGTTGGCTATATGTACGAACATGGAAAAGCTGTACCAAGAAGTATAAGTAAAGCAAAATACTGGTATGAAAAATCAGCCACAAAAAAATACACAAAAGCACTTAATAATATGGCGTATTTTTATCAAAAGGGAATACAGGTAGATAAGAGTATTGAAAAGGCAGAAGAACTTTTGAAAATCTCAGCAAAACAAAAAGATAGTGTGGCATGCTTAAATCTTGCAATAATGTACCAAACAGGAAAAAAGGGCAAAGTCGATATAGAACAGGCATTGTATTGGTATAAAAAAGCCATGAAATACGGGGATAAAGTAGCAGAAAGAATGTACAAACGTTTAATCATGCAAAAAGCAAATGAAAAAGGGTGACAAAATGGAACATATAAATACTACTGAGATGTACTATAAAGTTATAAATTGTGAAGAAGTAGATGAGTTAAAAGAAATATTAAATGCATACAGTCCATACTATTCAAAATGGAGAGATTATATAAATAATATAATGTTATCAAGGGGATTGTCTTATGAAAAGTTAGGAAAAAAATGTGGCTTTAGTAAAAATACAATAAAATCCTGGATAAAAAATAATAAAGTGCCAAAATCAAGGGAAAGCTTCATAAAACTTGGCATGGGGTTAAGGTTTAATTTACAGGAAATTAATTATATGTTACAGCGATATGGAAAATATCCTAGACTATATTCAAAATCATTAGAAGATGCTATATGTATTTATGTAATTTCACACTATCCAAAAGAAGAGAGCATTAATCCCTATGAATATTGCACTACACTTAAGGGAAAATTTTTAGATATTTTAAAAACAAAAAACAGAAGAAAGTATTTGGCTAATTCTCAAAATGAAACCTTTGAAGTAGAAGAAAAATTAGTAAGTCTGAAAAATGAGAATGAACTGGTCTCATTTATAAGGGAAAATGAAGTTGAATATATTAACAGTTATTACAAGTTGGTGGACTACATTGAAGCATATATAAAGGCTGAAAATTTTGGCGGTTCCTATCATAGCCTTGTAAAAGCCGAAAATCTGGATAAGGGATTTGAAAAAATGATTTCTAATTTGAAAAATTGGGGGGAAGTACCTAACAGACAAAGGTTAATTGCATTAGGAATAAAACTTAATATGTCTTATGTTGAAATCAATCAGTTGCTTGATTATGCAAATATGGAAAAACTATGCCCAAAGGACAAAATAGAGTGTATAATACTTTATGTACTATCTAACATAGATATTTCTAATCCTGAATATCAGACAAATCATATGTCGTTAGTTACCAGTTACAGCAATAACCCACAAATTAAGGAACAGTGTTCACATCTTTTAAAAGAATTAACAGGGTTAAAAAATTCAGATGAAATTGAAAAAGATATGCAGTATTACATAAGCGATACTTTAAGAAAACTTGAAATGGATAAGGAAGATTATGGAATTTTAAAATTGTTTATTGGTAAAGACAATTAAAATTTATATGGAAATTAATAAGGTATTTTGTGATTAGAATATTTATAAATAAAAAATATGAGATAGTACAGCAATTACGATAAAAAATAAAAATGGGAGACAATAATGGATTCTATTTTAGGCAGAACAATATTAGGATACAATGTAATAGAAAAAATAGGTTCAGGTGGATTTGGCGATGTATATAAAGTTGAGAGAAGCAACATTGTAGGAAAGACTACAAGAGCTTTAAAAGTAATTACATTACCAAAGGATGATGAATACCTTGAAATATTAAACTCCATGGGTGGAGACAAAGACAAGACAAATGCATATTTTGAAAAAGAACTTAATCGTGTAGTTACTGAGATAAGAGTTTTTTCACTTATATCGGAGAAGGACAATCATAATATCGTTTCCTATTATGAAAACGACGTAGAACAAATAGGTGAGTATAGGTATAACATATATATTTTAATGGAACTTCTTACACCGCTTAATAAATGGCTACAGCAAAATAATATTACTGTAGAAGATGGACTTAATATTGGGATTGGTATAGCAAACGGACTTGCTATTTGTCATAAGAACAATATTGTTCACAGGGATATTAAGCTAAGTAACATATTTGTTTCTAAGGATGGAGCGTTTAAACTAGGTGATTTTGGGGTATCAAAAAACATTACTAACGCAACAATGGCACATACCATAAAAGGAACACCTAATTATATTGCTCCTGAAATTTATATTGGCAAAAGTAAATATGACAATACTGTAGATATATATTCGTTAGGAATTTTAATGTATTATCTATTTAACAAAAAGCGTTTTCCATATTATCCTGAGTACCCAAAGGAATATACAAGGGAAGATGAAGATAAGGCGTTTTACAAAAGAATGCAGTATGATAAACTCCCAAATCCATTGGAGGCTCCGGATAGTATTGCAAAGATAATAAAAAAAGCTGTTTCAAAATCTGACGAAAGATATCAAAGTGCAGTTGCCATTGAAAAGGACTTAATTGTGGCAAAATCAAAATTAAGCGAAAAACAGTTGAGTAGACAAATTGGTTTTGAGCCGGTTTTTGCTGATAATAACAAAATCGAAAACGAAAAGGAACATCTGTTAGTTCAGAACTTAATGGGAAAAGACTATAACAGCATCAGTTTTCAGGAGCAGGGCTTAACCATGGATGAAAGCGTTATAATATCTAAAAAGAATAACAAAAGAAAATGGTTAATTATAGCTGGTGTTATCGGTGTGGCAATATTGTTGTTTTTAATTGTGTATCTTAGCAGTTGTACAAATTCTAAAAATACTTCTGAGAAAAATATAGCCATAACAACTACTGAGAAATCAATAGTAATAAAAGAGAGTACAGTTATGGAATCTTCTGCAAAAGATACAGAATCAAATATTGAGACAACAAAAGTTAGCCAGACAACAGAAGTACAGAAAACTACTAAGAAAAAGCGAAAGAAGAAAAGGCAGGTAGCTTCAGAGAAGACAACACAAGAAGTAACAGCCATGCCTTCAACAAAATCAAATAACACATACACAAATAAGTCAGCACAACCGTCATCAAAGAAAGTTAATACAACAAATAAACCAGCCAGTCAGAAAAAAGACAGTGCAATTGACTTTGAAAATGTGGTAGAGTAAAGATATTATTTATGATTTAGATTACTCTGAATTAGGAGGGTTACAATGAAGAAAAGTTTAACAATAGTAATTATGATAGCATTAGCCATGGCTTTAATATGGGCAGTTGTTTTTGCAATTGTTTTAAAAAGTTTAATTGTAGGATTAGCCTTCGGTTTGGCATTTGGTTGCTCAATGGCAATTGTAGCTTATGCTATAGTTAGCTCAAGTAGGAAAAATGATAAGTAATAAGTAAGGTGTGTTTTTGCAGACAAGAACATATACATAATAAAAAACGATAACTCGTAAGCGATATATGCGTCGGGTTATCGTTTTTTTTATGCACACTCGTGCAAAAGGAAAAATGTTGCTAAAGCAATATGCGCTCGGTGCGAAGAATGTAATTATTTTAGAATGTTTATTAATAATATGAATAGAATAATCAATAGACAGTTTAAACTTAACGTGAATTTTACTTTAAATGACACAAATATTTACAGAGAAAAAATACAATTAAAACAATGTATTAATAATACAAAATATTTGTGAAAAGAAATATTAAGGAGGAGAAGTGATGAGGGTAGGAATACTTACAAGTGGTGGTGATTGCCAGGGCTTAAATGGAGCAATGTATGGCTTGGTAAAAGCTCTTAATTTCAATTGCAAGGAGAAATTAGAGATATACGGAATTTTAGAAGGCTATACAGGCTTGATTAATGGTGATTACAAAAAAATGAAACCTGAGGAATTTGAAGGCATTCTTAATATGGGTGGGTCCATACTTGGCAACTCAAGACAGCCATTTAAAAGAATAAATGATGCAGATGAAAATGGCGTTACAAAGGTACAGTCCATGATTAAAAATTATAAAAATATGGATTTAGATTGCCTTGTTGTGTTAGGTGGAAATGGTTCCCACAAAACAGCAAATCTTTTAAGTGAGCAGGGGTTAAACGTGGTGACTTTACCAAAAACAATTGATAATGACATTAACGGGACAGAAATGACTTTTGGTTTTCAGTCAGCAATTGATATAGCAACCAGAACGCTTGAAGAACTGCATACAACAGCCAAGTCACACAAGAGAATTATTATTGACGAAATAATGGGAAACAAAGCAGGCTTTTTAACTCTTTATTCAGGAATTGCCGGTGAGGCAGACATTATTTTGATACCTGAAATTCCTTATTCAATTGATAAAATAGTTGATTTTATCAATAAGAAATTAGACGAGGGAAGACGCCACATTATTATTGCGGCAGCAGAGGGAATTATATCTAAAGAAGAAAGTAAACTAACTAAGAAAGAGTTAAAACAGAAACGTGCTGCGGAAAATTATACATCAGCAGCAGTGTATTTAGAGAAAAAATTAAGCGAAAAGATAAACAGGGAAATTAGGGCAGTAGTTCCTGGTCATATTCAAAGAGGTGGCAGTCCATGTGCCTACGACAAAGTTCTAACCTCAAGACTTGGGGCAAAGGGCGCAGAACTAATTTTAAATAAAGAATATGGAAAAATGGTGGCTGTTGTAAATAACGAAATTTCCAGTGTGCCATTAAGTGTAGCTGTGGAAAAGACGAAGAGAGTTAATCCAAATGATGAAATTGTAAAACAAGTGAGAATGATGGGAATATGCTTAGGAGATTAATTGAAAGAATTTTCAAAATAAAAATTATTATAAAAAATGAAAGAAGAAGTAATATGAAAGAAAATAAGAATACAGTGCTTCCATGTTATGACAATAGAGAGTTATCATGGTTAAAATTCAACGAAAGAGTTTTAGAGGAAGCAGAAGATGAAAGAGTACCTTTATGTGAAAGATTAACTTTTGTTAATATATTTTCAACTAACCTGGATGAGTTTTTCAGAGTAAGAGTTGGCTCAATTTATGATCAGATGCTAATTTCTGACAAGAAAAGAGAGAACAAAACTTACATGACCTCCAGTGAACAATTAGAAAGTATTTATAAAAATACAAAAGAACTTTTAAAGAAAAAGGACAGAGTTTACGATAAACTTATAGATAAACTTAAGCCATATAATATTCAGGTTGTAGGGTTTGATAAATTAAGAAAAGAAGAAACACAGTATATGGAATATTATTTTAGAACTAATGTAATGCCATTACTTTCTCCACAAATAATTGGAAAGAAACATCCTTTTCCTTTTTTAAATAATCAGGAGATTTATGCAGTAGCCTTAGTTTCAAACAAAAACAGAGAAAAAATATGTATTGTACCATGTGGTGGTTCAATGTTTAGCAGATTAATACAGGTGTTCCCAAACAAAAACAAATACATGTTAATAGAAGAAGTTATTCTGCACTTTATGCCACAGATTTTCGAAAACTATAATGTGGAAAGTAAGTCTTTAATAAGAATAACAAGAAACGCAGATATTGATATTGATGAAATTTTTGCAGACGAAGACATTAGTTATAGAGAGTCAATGGAAGAATTAATTAGGATGAGAAAGAAACTTTGTCCTATAAGAATGGAATATTCAAGAGTTTTAGATGAAAAGGTTATTAAAAGTCTGTGTAAGGAATTAGGCTTAAACAAAAAACAGACATTTTATTCCAAGGCACCACTTGATTTATCTTTTGTATTTAAAATACAGGATATTCTCAGAAATAATCGTGAACTGTTTTTCAAAAGAAGAGTGCCACAGATTTCTAAAAACATAGATGAAAATAAGTCAATGATGGAACAAATTGAAAACAAGGATATTCTTTTAAGCTATCCCTTTGAGAGTATGACATCTTTTATTAATTTGCTAAAAGAGGCTGCCCATAACGAAAATGTAGCTTCCATCAAAATGACATTATACAGAGTGGCTAAAAAACTCACAGGTAGTAGAAGCGCTGATTGATGCCGCAGAACATGGAAAAGAAGTTGTTGTAATGGTTGAGTTGCGTGCAAGATTTGATGAGCAAAACAACATAGAGTGGTCAAGAAGAATGGAGGATGCAGGTTGTCGAATTATCTATGGAATTGACCACACAAAAGTACATTCAAAAATATGCCTGATTACTTACACAAAAGACAACAAGGTAAAACATATTAGTCAGATTGGAACAGGCAATTACAACGAAAAAACTTCAAAACTTTATACAGATTTATCATTAATGACAGCCAATGAAGAAATAGCAAAAGAAGTTGGCAAAGTGTTTAACAAAATCTGTATGGAAGAGGTTATGGAAAAAACAAAACATCTTCTTGTATCTCCTAAATGCATGCAAAATAAAATTGCAGATTTAATTGATGGAGAAATTAAAAAAGTTGAAGAGGGCAAAGAAGGATACATTGGTATGAAATTTAATTCCTTAACAGACAAAGTCCTTATTGAAAAGTTAATTGAAGCATCACAGAAAGGTGTAAAAATCGACTTGGTTATTAGAGGCATCTGTTGCTTAATTGCAGGAGTTAAGGGATATACAGAAAACATAACTGTAAAAAGTATTGTTGGCAGATACTTAGAACATTCAAGAATATATATTTTTGGAACTGAAGATGACAGAAAAATATACATTTCATCAGCAGACTTAATGACAAGAAACACTGTGAGACGTGTTGAAGTGGCAGCTCCAATTTATGATGAAAACATAAAAAAGAGAGTTAGCAAAATGTTTGGCATAATGCTTCAGGACAATATTAAGGGCAGATACATGAAATCTGATGGCAAATACTACAGACCTGAAATTACAGAGGGTGAAACATTAATAGATTCTCAGGAGTATTTCTTTGAAGAAGCTTATGGTAAAATAGAATAATTTTTTAAAATTTACATTTTCTATTATTATATTATGTAAAATTATATAAATAATTTTTGCAATCGAATAAAGTAAATAATTGAAAACAAAAATGTAGTTGTGTTACAGCAACCACAAAAAAGTTAAACCTAAAAATTTAACTTTTTGGAGGTTTATTGTGAAGTTGTAACATGGCTACATGTTTTGAATTTGTCGGTTCAAAGAGAGAAACACTACGTCTATATATGCAAACATGGGAAATTTATATAATAAGTTTTATGTTATAATTGACAATTAGAAATCCAATACCCATAGTATAACATTTTAAAATCAAGTGTAATAATACAGATCAATTTCGTAGTATAAGGTGAAGGAAGTAAAAAGTGAAAGACGAAAGAATAATTAAAGATCTTTTTAACAGGTCAGAAGAAGCCTTAAAAGTTCTAAAAGAAAAATACGAAAAGCCTTGCATGAACATTGCTATGAAATTGGTAAGTAGAGAAGATGCAGAAGAATGTGTTAATGATACCTTCCTTGCAGTGTGGAATCGGGTACCGCCAAACAAGCCCAATCCTTTATGTGCGTATGTTTTCAGAATTACAAAAAATCTTGCCCTGAAAAAATATCACACCAATACAGCAAAGAAAAGAAACAGTTATTATGATTTAAAAATTATGTCACAGTTCATTTGCACAGACTAAGGACAAGGTTAAAGAAATATTTGTCTGAGAAAGGATGGGTATTATGAGGAAAGAAAATAAAAAATCAATAAAGAAAAAGCAAATGGCAGAACACATGATTAATTCTATTGACGATAAATATATTAAACAGGCAGCAGACTATAAGGCTAAAAATAATAAATACGAAAAGTTTATTAAGAAGTATGAAAAGAAAATTAATGAAATGAAAAACAATCAAAAATTAGTTGATGAGTTTTTGGAAGACTACAATAAAATAACAGAAAAATAAATAAATTATGGAATCGTTTTCTTCTTTTGCTAAATAAAGTGAAAAAAGAAAACGATTTTATGTTATATATGTGCTTATATTACATTTACAGACGGGAAAAAGGAGAGTATACTGTAGCGGTAGGAATTAAAGAAGAAGGAAGGACTTATGGCAGGATATTTAATTAAAGATACAACAAAGGAAGAGAGAAGAAAAATTGTAGAGGAATCTCTTGGTAACATTGAGGCTAATTGCGATGGCTGTATGTCAGGGTTGGCTGAAATGTATGAGGATTACATTGATGGAAAAAGAGAAATAAGAGATATTAACATGGAATTTAACAGTAGATATGTTAAAGGAAATATGGATAGAGAAGATAGTAGAAGCTGTCCAATGTAAGTTGATTGCACAGTTCCTGGAAAATGTAACCATGTTAATAATGAAAAACAGGAGATGATGAGCATAATAATTAATTAGAAAAATTGAAAGGAGAGATAGCATTTATTGCTATTGTGAGTATTATGAACCCATTAGAAATGATGAAAATAAAAAATAAAATGACTGAATTCACAAACAGACATCCTATGTTGCCTAAATTTTTTAACAGAGCAGCTTTGGAGATTAAAGAGGATACAGTTATAGACCTTGTAATAACACCAAAGGATGGAACGCCTATTAAGACTAACATCAAAGTTACCAAAGAAGATTTAGAGTTGTTAGAAACTTTAAAGAATATGAAAAATTAGTCAATAAATGATATTTATTTCAAAAGAGAGGAGATGTTAATATGGGATTTTTTAAAGACAAGACAGTAATTATTACAGGTGGTGGAAGAGCGGTTTTAAGTGATGGCAGTTGTGGATCAATTGGTTATGGCATAGCTACAGCATATGCAAAAGAAGGTGCAAATCTTGTACTTACCGGTCGTAATGTTAAAAAGCTTGAAGATGCAAAGGAAGAGTTAGAGCGTTTATATAGTATAAAAGTTCTACCGGTTCAGGCGGACATAAGTGCATCAGCAGATAATGAGGCGGTGGTAAAGAGCGTGGTTGATAAAGCAATTAAAGAATTTGGACATATAGATGTTTTAATAAATAATGCTCAGGCTTCAGCATCAGGCGTAACATTGGCAGATCACACAAAGGACCAGTTTGACTTGGCAGTTTACTCAGGCTTATATGCAGCATTTTATTACATGAAGGAATGTTATCCTTACTTAAAAGAGACAAAAGGTTCTGTAATTAATTTTGCATCAGGTGCAGGTCTTTTTGGTAATTATGGTCAGTGTGCTTATGCAGCAGCCAAGGAAGGAATTCGTGGACTTACAAGAGTTGCAGCTACTGAATGGGGACCTGACGGCATTAATGTAAATGTTGTTTGTCCTTTAGCTTGGACAGCACAGTTAGAGAATTTTGAAAAGGCATATCCTGACGCATTTAAGGCAAACGTTAAGATGCCACCAATGGGGCATTATGGAAATGTTGAAACAGAAATCGGTAGAGTCTGCATACAGCTGGCATCGCCTGATTTTAAATTTATGACAGGTGAAACAATCACTCTTGAAGGTGGACTTGGACAGAGACCATAGAGGGTTTTAAATAATATAATTATAAATACAGAAAAGCTACATGTTTTGTGTACCGACCCCCAAAAGTTAGACCTAAAAATCTAACGATTGGAGGTCGGTATTTTTATGGCAAAATACAGTTATGAATTCAAAAAGCAGGTTGTTGAAG
>NZ_DBLZZO010000030.1:0-32416 GCF_057858645.1 Eubacterium sp. | reverse complement strand
TCTAAATCAGACATGTTTTCCTTACCGGTAGTATGCCAAATAACAGCATTTAAAACATTCTCATCTACTATACCATATTTTGTTTTTGCAATAAAAGCGCCAACTTTTCCATGTAGAAGATATGGTGCTTTTTCTTCATAGTCTGTCACTAAAATATTGTTATCCTTACAACATTTAAGTAACTGTGAATCTGAATAGTATTTAGCACAGTCATGTAATATACCGGCTAAATACGCTGTATTTGGATTAACGTTAAAGGCTTCTGCCATTTTCTTTGCTGTTTCTGCCACACCTAAAGTATGTTCATATCTGTGTTTGTTTAAGATATTTTTCAAATCTGCCTTAATTTTGCTAAGAGACCATGCCTTATTTATATTTCCATCTGTATAGAGATTATTTTCTACAATATACTCATATACACCTTTAGGCAATAAATCTTTTGCAGCTTCTATTTTATGTGTTCGTATATCACTGGATGAAATATCAGACTCCTTAACATTAAGTAAATAAACATTAGCAGCCACTTCTTCTTTAATCTTTTCAACTATACTTTCTATATTAAATTGATTTTCATCCTTTCTATTAATAATAACCAAATTGGCATTTTTTAGAATCACAGCTGGCTGATACCAGCTAGTAAAAGTTGCAGCAGAATCGCCGCCAATTATAAAATAAAGATCATCTTCTTTATGCTCTGATTTTAGTTTGGTTAAAGTATCAGCTGTGTAACTTAAGTGGTTCTTTAACTCGTAGTCAAAAAGCTCAATATTTTTTTCATTAGCTACCGCCAACTTAATCATGTTTACACGATGAAAATCTGATGTAATATTTTTTGTATTTTTGTGTGGTGGACATGGTGAAGGCATGATATATACTTTATCTAACTTTAGCTGTTTTAAAGTTTCTTTTGCCATATATATATGTGCCTTATGAATGGGATCAAATGTACCACCTAAAATTCCTATTTTCATAATAACTCCACTAAACTTATGGAAGAATAATCTTTCTGTCTTTTTCATCCTTTGCAGGTCTATATAAGACAATTTTTCTTCCGATTACATGAACAACTGTAGAACGGGTTCTGTCAGCAATAACCTCTGCAATGTTCTTTGGTTCATATAAGCAGTTTTTCAAAACATTTAACTTTATAATTTCACGTTTCTCTAATGCTTCATCAATTGCTGCTGTAATTTCAGGTGTTACAGCAGATTTTCCAACCTGAAAAATTGGATCGATTGTAGCAGAGATTTTTCGTAAATAAGCTCTTTGTTTGCTATTCATAATCCACTCCTTACTTGTAATATTCAAACTGGTGACCGTATAACTTAACTGTGTCACCTTCTTCGATTCCTAATTCTTCTAACTGTTCAAGAATACCATTGTCCTTCATAAATTTCTGGAAGAACAAGAAACCTTTTTCAGACTCAAGGTTAGTATAACCAAGCATTCTTTCGATTTTTGGTCCTTCAACAGCATATAAACCATCTTCAACTTTTTCAACTGTGTATGGTAATTCTGATGTAATAATGTAGTCTTCAGGATTATATTCCTGTTCGTATACAACAGGTGCATCATCAAACTGATCTAATAAACTTCTTACATAGAAAAGAAGTTCTTTTAAGCCTTTACCACTAACTGCCGATATAGGATAAACCTTAATATCAGGTTCAAATTCAGCTTTAATTTTGTCGATTACTTCATTTGTATCACCATAAATTGCATCAATTTTGTTAGCTGCAATAACCTGTGGTCTTTTTAATAAATCAGGATTATATTTTTCTAATTCATTATTAATTGCCTTAATATCAGCTATTGGATCTCTACCTTCCACTGAGGCTGCATCAATCATATGAATAATAACTTTTGTTCTTTCAATATGTTTTAAAAACTGATGTCCCAACCCGACGCCTTCTGAAGCACCTTCAATAAGTCCCGGTATATCAGCAATAACAAATCCTTTTCCACCATCTAAATCTACAACACCAAGGTTTGGATTCAATGTTGTAAAATGATAATTGGCAATCTTTGGATCTGCATTTGTCACTCTTGAAAGCAAAGTTGATTTACCAACATTTGGAAATCCTACAAGACCAACGTCTGCAATACTTTTAAGTTCAAGTGTAACATTTAATTCCATGCTCTTTTGTCCAGGCTGTGCATACTGTGGTGCCTGCATTGTTGCTGTTGCATAATGCTGGTTTCCTTTACCACCGCGACCACCTTTTAAGATAATCATTCTCTGATTATCACCACTCATATCTGCTACGATTTTTCCTGTTTCTTCTTCTCTGACAATTGTTCCTTCAGGAACTTTTATAATAAGGTCTGCACCGTTTTTTCCTGTTTTGTTCTGCTTGCCGCCTTCCTGTCCCGGCTCTGCTTTAAAATTATGTTTATGTCTAAATTCGTATAAAGTGTTAAGTCCTTTGTCTACCTGAAAAATAACGTCTCCGCCTTTTCCACCGTCTCCGCCGTTAGGACCACCATTTGGAACATATATTTCACGTCTGAAAGATACATGTCCATCTCCACCTTTTCCTGACTGTATGAAAATTTTTGCAAAATCTGCAAACATAATAATCCTCCACGATTGTATTGTTAATATAAATAATGAGTTACCTTTTAATGTTAAAATAGGCTTCAAATCAAAACTGACTTGAAGCCTAATAGTGTCTGTGTTTAATTATTCAGCTACAGGGTATACAGAAACCTGCTTTCTGTCTCTACCTTTTCTTTCAAATCTTACGATTCCGTCTGAAGTAGCAAATAATGTATCGTCACCACCACGTCCAACATTTACGCCTGGGTGAATCTTTGTTCCACGCTGTCTATAGAGAATGTTTCCAGCCTTAACAAACTGTCCGTCTGCTCTCTTAGCGCCAAGTCTCTTTGATTCTGAGTCTCTACCGTTCTTTGTAGAACCCATACCTTTTTTATGAGCGAAGAACTGAAGGTTCATCTTCATCATAGCTATACCTCCTTATAATCTAATGTTATAAAATCTTTGTATTCTTTCTCTAACTGCTCTAGTCCTAAAACTAAAGACTTTATTAAAAGTTCAGCTTCTTTACTAATATTATTGGAAAATTCAAAATCAATTATACCATCATCTTCATGCTCAAACTGAGTATATTCATCTGATGTTAACTGTTCAATTGAATTCACAAAATTAATAGCGAGAACTGATAGTCCTGCACAAACAATATCTTCTCCTGCCTCTGCATATCCGGAATGACCTTCCATACAAAAACCAACGTATGTATTGCCTCTGCAATAAATGGTTATTCTTGTCATAAAACCACCTGATTAAGCGTTAATCTTATCGATTGTAACTGCTGTATACTGCTGTCTATGACCATTCTTTTTATGATAACCAGTTTTTCTCTTATACTTGTAAACGATAACTTTCTTAGCCTTACCATCTCCAACTACTGTAGCTTCAACTGTAGCTCCTTCAACTGTTGGATTTCCAACCTTACCGTCAACATAAAGAACCTGATCAAAAGTAAACTTAGAACCAGCTTCAGCACCAAGCTTTTCTACCTTGATAGTTTCGCCTTCTGAAACTTTGTACTGTTTACCACCTGTTGCTATAATTGCGTACATTATGGGCACCTCCTATTACTCATTACTCGCCAGTTTCGGTGATTGCAAAAGCAATGCTTATAACCACACTGAGCGGCATACCATAGTATAATAGCATACACTAATTTACTTGTCAATTTTTTTCTCGTTGTTTTTTATTTATTTTTTTGTTTTTTTACTTGCCTTAATCTTAAAAGATTTTTTTACCCACTTGCTATAAACATCCTCTTCAATAAGATTCAACTTCTTAGCTCTAACTCTTACATAATATTTCTTGCCTTTTTTAAGTTTCTTAACTGTATAAGAAGTTTTCTTTGTAGTTAAAGTTTTAGCCTTTGTAAACTTTTTACTTGTTGAACACTGAACTTCATAAGAAACTGCATCACTTACTTTCTTGAATTTAATTGTAGCCGATGTAGTCTTTGCCTTAGCTGAAGTTTTCTTAACTTTTGTTTTAGTTATTTTTGTATTTGCAATTGTGTTTGCCTTCTTAATTTTTGCTTTAACACTTGCCATTGTTTCATTTTTATTTGTTGTAGCAAAAAGTTCTGTTGTTTTGTCTAATGCCACCTTATATGATACTGTTTTCTTATCTGCAGATAATGTACCGTTAGTTGATACAATTTCTTTTGGGAAAGTAAATGTAATATTCATTTCAATATCATCTGTGTTTACTGCAGATAAATCCGCAGCACTGTCTACAGTTTCAGGTTTAATTAACTGATAAACTGTTTCAGTTGATAAAAAACTGTTTGGACCTGCACCATAGTCAACAGTCAGCTTGCCTTTTCTTAATGTTTGCTTGTTCTGAAGTTTTATGTAAGATTTTCCATCAATAACTTCCTCACTATATGTTACATTGCTTGATGCGGTATTTTTTTTAAGCTGATTTTGATATTCTCTCCAAAAATCATTAATCTGGGAATCAGTTGCCCCCATTTTTTTAAGCGTTTCGTTTGCCTGTGACTTATTAATAGTGATTAGCATTTCTGCATTACCTGTGCCGTTTGAATTAAGTTTCATGTTTAAATCAACCTGTGCACAGCCTGTAAATACCATAATTACAGCTAATAATAATGCTGCAATTTTTGTTATACGATTTTTCATATAACCTCCTCCTTTAATTAATTTATTTTTACGTGGTCAGATTCCGAAACCGGAATAACCACACAATTAACACCGTCAATGTTTTCTCTTCGAATCAACTCTTTCTTTTCTGAATTAACAGTGATTATTATTTCACCTTCATCAACGGTTAATTGTTCATTGTTATCATTTGTCTCTTCAATTGAGGCAATTTTTCTATTTAAATCTTTAATTTCTTCTTTGAGAAGTTCTTTTTCATTATTGTCCTTAACGATTTTTTGTGCTTTGTTTGGAACAATGTCGCCAATTAAAGGAACTTCCTCTGTATTAATTGATGCCATATATTGATCACCAATATTTACAGCTTTGTTTTCGGCAATACCGGCATGTTCTAAAGCACTTTTTATATGTTCTTTTGACACGTAAGATTCAGGATTTTCGTCTGAAACATGAGCAAGTTCAATGTTTACAGTATCCATTACATCTTTTACCATATCCTCGCCTGTAACTTCAAGTACCATGTCTGTTAGAACGTCCTGTTGTTGAGCGTATGTTAATTTTTCTCTACAACCAAGAATATCTTCAATCATATCTGTATGAACATTTTTTGAGTCGGCAGTATACATTAAAACTGAGTGAATATCACTGCTTCTATCAATAAATGCCGGGAAAACAAAACCTGTTTCGGGCATTCCCACAAACCACTCACGATTTAATGTGCTTATTTTATTTTTATCCTTGTTATAGCCAAGTCCCGGCTTTGATAAAACCATAGGGCAAATGGCACAAATTATATATTCGTAAACTTCTTCTGACTCATCAAGTTTATTGTTATCTGTTGTTTTTGTCATAACATCGTATACGTCATGGAACAATAAAATTAAGTAATTGCCAAGAGAATTGTATTTTTCAATTACCATATCGTAAAAAGTATCAAGAAGCCCCTGATCCTTCAAACCACTTTTCTTTAGTCCTAAAAGAAACTGCTGATGACCACCCGGCTTTTCTTCTTCTAATGGGAAATTAAGTTCTAAAATATTATTTCCCACGTTTGTTGACAAAACTTTTTTTGCAATTTCTAAATATTTAAAGTATTCTTCATCTTCAAGATTTAAAAATATTTCGTCCAAATTAGTTACTTTATTTTTGTTATCGTCAATGTAGCAGCCGCACATTTTTGTAAAAGTACAACCGTCTTTTTTAAGTCTTCTTCTTAATTCATTAATTGATTTCTTGTCCACAATAATCTCCCTGTCCCTGTTTTTATTTTACCAATGATATTAATTGTATATATATTATTATTTGTCGTTTGTCACATCGCCACTGCCTGTTAAATCTATTTTGTCTCCTAAATATTTAGAAGTAGGCTTTGTAATGCATTTATCAAATGATTTAACTCTGGCAAAACACTCTCTAAATCGCCAATAAGTCATTTTCTTGCTATATTTTCTTAAATCGCATGGTACACCATAAGCATCCAACCCAAGTTTCTTTGCAATATAGAGTGCTCTGTATAGATGATATTTTTGAGTTACTATAACAACTTTTTTTGCTCCAAAAATATTTTTGGCTCTGTACATTGTATCATAAGTCTCAAAGCCTGCGTGATCCATAAAAATATCTTCAGATGGTACATTTTCATTAATTGCATAGTCTTTCATTGTATTGACTTCATCATGGCTGGCTCTGCCATGGTCGCCTGACATAATGATTTTTGATGCGGCACCATTTTTGTATAATTGGTCTCCCACAATAATTCTGTCTTCTAAAATCCATGTAGGACTACCGTCTTTTCTGATTCCTGCTCCAAGAACTATTATGCAGTCAGCATCTAAATTCTTACATTTTTCAACTGTAACTATTCTGCTTTTTACAGAACCTGTAACGTATAAATTAATTCCTACAACTGTTAATGTTCCAATTACGCCTAAAAATATAATTACACATAAAATCTTTATTATCATCTTTTTTTTTCCTTTTTTCATAATATCTCCTTTTTTATCTACCTAACATAAAACTGTTAAAATTCTTATGTTATCTATGTCTTACAGTCCTTATTTCGTATTATAAGATTAACCTGTTATAAGACTAACCTAAATTATTTCTGTACTGTGATGGTGTAAGACCGGTTATACTCTTAAAAGTTTTCATAAAATGTTTCTCATGCTCGTAACCAACAGCTCTTGAAATTTCATTTACCTTCATATCTGTTTCTGTTAAAAGTTTCTTTGCCTGTCCCACTCTGAAATTCTTTAGATAATTTACGAAATTAGTACCTGTGTATTGCTTGAAATTAAATGAAAAAAGTGAATAATTCATTGATATATAATTTGAAACTACTGCCATATTCAAATCTGTAGCATAATTTTCTTTTATGTATTCAATGGCTTTTTGCATTTTTAAGCCTGTTTTCTGCTCATCAATGTTGTCACTTACCAGTTCATCAAAACCTTTAATCCAACCACGTACAACATCCATGTATTCATCAATATTCTGGTATGAAAAAATATCAAGAAGTTCGAAAACTTCATGTTCCTTGTTTTTTAATGATTTCTCGTAAACTTTCATTGTAGTTAAAATAATAAGCTTCATTTGTTCCTGAAATTCATTTATTGGATACTTTCTATTCTTCACACCTTCAACAAATATCTCCAACTGCTCCAAAGCTTCATTTAATTTGTTTGAACAGATAAGATTTGCTGTTTGCATCATCAACTTAACACCATAACCGTATTCTTTTTCCATTGCTGTATATGTAGTAGCATCCACAATTGGTGTACATGTTTCAAATGCTGTTCTACGCATTTCAGCAGCTTCACAAAATGCCTGTTTTACATCCATAAAATTGTAATAAACATTACTTATACCAATATTATGCTTTTCAAGCTTATTTAAAATTTCTTCTTTATAATGTGGATTACATATAATAACATCCATGTGCTCCTGCCCCTGAACATAATAATATTTGTTAGTAACAGTTAAATCAATATCTTCATCTTTTTTTCCAAAGCAAATTACAACAAAATTATTTAAAGGAATGTAACGGTTAACAATCAAACAGATATTTTCGATTTCAATGTCTGTAACATTATCATAAAATAACATATACTGAAGTTGTCTGTATGCATTCTTTTTATTTTTTATCTGCTGATTTTCTCTTTCATTTATTATGTTATCAAATTTTTCCAATACTTCCTGAATCTTGTTTCGATCAACAGGCTTTAAAATATATTCCTTAACACCATTTCTAAGCATTTCCACTGCATATTCAAAATCATCAAAACCACTAATTGCCGCTATAAGTGGTTTTTCATCCAATTTTTGGACTTCTCCTACCAATGTTATACCATCCATTTTAGGCATTCTAATATCTGTAAACATTACATCCACAGGTTGTTCTTTTAAAACTTCTAATGCTTTTTCACCATTATTACACTCAATTATTTCTTCAATATCTACGCCTGAACGTTCAATCATGGAGCGAATTCCCTGCCTTATTAGTTTTTCATCTTCCACTAATAAAAGTGTTTTCATATTAATACCGAACCTTTCAAAATTTTTTTAAGTCTTTTTGTAAAAATGTTTTATCAGAAATGAACATCCATAAAACAAAGACTCTTGTTTCTTAAGTAACAAAAGAATTACATAGAATCATCAAAGGGTATACATATTGAAACTTTTGTATAAGCACCTTCCTGAGAAAAAATCTGCAAACCATATTCTTTTCCGAAATACATCTTTATTCTCTGCTGAACATTATACAAAGCTCTTCCATGTTCTTTGTCATCCGAAATCTGTTCTTTTGAATTAATGCTTCTAATTAATTCATTAAGTTTTTCCTGACTCATGCCAATTCCCATATCAGATACTTCAATTATAACATTATTTTCTTCTTTAAAAACTTTTATGTAAATTGTAGTGTCCTCAGCCATTTCCTCGATACCATGATTTACGGAATTTTCAACAATTGGCTGCAAGGACATTTTAGGAATTTTGATACGTAAAAGTTCTGCCGGTACATTTAACGACAAAAAGATTTCGTAATCCTGTCTTAAATTCATTAAGCTTAAATAATTTTGTATGTTAAGAATTTCCTGTTTTAATTCTACCATTCCTGATGACCATTTCATACTATATCTAAACATATTTCCTAAAGTAGTAACTGCGTCACTGATTACATATTCTTCTTTTATTTCAGCCATCATTTTTATTGTTTCCAAAACATTATACATAAAATGTGCATTAATTTGGTTCTGCAGGGAACGTATCTCTGCATTTTTGGCAAGCAACTGTCTTTCAATATTCTCTTCATTTAATTTTTCCAGAGAATCTACCATTTTGTTAATTTGTTTACCTAACTCTGATATTTCATCATTACCCTTTTCAGTTAATTTAATGATGTTGCCATTTTTTATTTCACTTACTTCTTTTGTTAGGTTATTAAATCTTGAAAAAGAATTCTTTATTAAAATTGCCACAATAAAAATAAAGACAATCATTGATAGAAATACAACTATAAAATAAAGAAGCTGACTTTTATAATAGGAATTAACAATTTTCTTTGTGCCAACAACTCTAACATAAGTTCCACCTAAAGAATTAGAATATACTGTAGAAACTATTGATGTTTCACCATTAAATTTTCTTGTAATTGTATTATTTTTATCTGATTTACAAATTTGTTTAACTTCATTTATATTCTCATCTACTGTTTTCTTATTTTTATCTGAAGCATAGACTTCACCTTTATTTGAAATAAAACATGTAAATTCATTGTTATCGTTTTTGTCAAAGTCCAAAAATAAATTTTTTAATTCCGTAGACACTTCTACTACAGCAACCAATCTTCCTGTTTCATCAGTAACATTTTTTATAATAGCTGCCAGTCGTGTTTTACCGATTACTCCATACTTGTTTTCCTTAAAATCAAACACCCATTTATTATTTTCATAACTATTTGACCATTCCTGTTGCTGCAAACGGTTAAGTTTATAAAAACTTGGAGCTTTTTCAGTAACATTTGCATTGGCATAAACCTTAACATTATATATGTATGGATTAATATCTACCATTGCATCTATTGAGCCAATTTCATTTTTATAAAAATCTAATTTTTTAACACCTTTGTAATCCTGGTTATTTTGTACCTTCTGAATATATTCAAAAATTCTGTTTTTCTGCAAAACTAACTGTCTTACCAGATAGCAGGTTTCTTCAACATCTTTTAACTGAGCCGAAACATTATACATATTGTTTTTTTCGTCAGTTAATGCTACTTCTCTGGCATTATTCGAAATATTAAAAAACATAACAGATGTCCAAAGACAGGTACATACAAATAAGGCAACTACAATTATAAGTATTATTTTATTACATAATGAAATTCTTATTTTCTTATTCTTCATTTATCCAATCCTAATTTTTTTATGTTAATTTTCATCTGTTTCGTATACGCCTTTAAAACCTGTTCAAAGCCCATATTGTATCTTTTTTTCATAAACGTGTTGTATATACTGTCAAATTCTTTGTCACTATCTGCCAGTAATAATTTAGGAAGTGTTGCTCCCCACAAACCTTCAATTGAATTCTTTGTTTTTCCTATTTTTGTTGAATCATCAAATGTTATTGTATACTGCCCTACACAGGTAGTATATGGATACGTCCATTGCTTCAACTGGGTTACCGGATTATCCTCATCGTCTTTAATCCACTGTGCACCCATTGCATCGTTTTGCATCATCCAATAACATGAATCAGCACCATATTTTTTATCAAAAGTTGTTCTGTCTGAATATAGTAATTTTTTTACTTCTTTTTTCATTTCAGGCCGGCCTTCTTCATTATAATCCCAAGTTTTACCTTTTACACCCAGCCATGTCATTTTCTGACCTTCTTCACTAATCAAATAGGACAAAAGTTTAATAGCTTTATCAGGATTCTTGCAGTTTTTTGAAATTAATGTAACTGTCCAACCATTTACACTTGTACCCGGCAGTGTATAATCATCACCATTTAAATTTTTCGGGCCATCTACAGCTATGTAAATGCTATCAGGATTTTCTTTGTATAAAACTTTTTCCTGGTCAGCCATGTCAGTGTATTGATAAATCATACAAAAATACTGACCATTTAGTATTTTCTCTGACATTTGCGCTCTTGAATCAACAAAAATATCATCTTTTAACAAACCTTTACGGGCAAGACGATTATAGGTTTTAAGCCATGCAACATAACTTTCGTCTTTTAGTCTGTCAATGGCATTACCATTTTTGTCTGTATAAGGAACTGCAAGAAAATCTAAAAGATAATTGTCAAAAGAATCACAACCTATGTCATTAAACTGGGTACAGCCCACCGGTATCATTTCTTTTCCATCTACGGTAGGATACATTTTGGCAGCTTTCTCAACAGCTTTTTCAAACCCTTCAGGAGTTGTCATGTCTGGTGAACCAATTGCCTCATATATATCTTTTCTTACTAAAAAAGTCTCATTGGAAGCTAAATTATCGTACTTGCTGTAATCAGAAGGGGCACATGCAGAGTTTGGATATTTATATAAATGCCCATCATCGCTCTTATGCCAGCTCACAACTGCATCATCTACTACTTTCATAAAATATGTATCATATTTTTCTGACAGTTCATCTAAAGCATAAACCTTCCCTTCATTTATCATCTGATCAATTCCAGATTCCCACCAGCCTAACGTTATAAGGTCAGGCAAAGTATCACTGGAAATCATTGCATCTAATTTTTCGTTAGGATCACCTGTTGGTGTAACAAAAGATATGGAGCAACCTGTTTTTTCTGTGATAGCTTTTGAAACCATATTATTTCCCCAGTCACCTGAAAACCATGAAAAGTTAATATACCATGACAAATCAACTGTGGAGTTTTTTTTGACTTTTTTTCCACATCCAATAAATATTACACATATAATTACTGTCAAAAATAAATATGCTATTTTTTTTAATTTTCTCATAAGCAAATTCCTTTCCGTAACTTTTCTCTTTAGAAAAGACACTTTAATTATCATTTAGCTTCACTAAATATTTCATATAATGGCTGTTCCTGTTTCTTTCTTGTTATTTCCATTAAACCAAGTTTTGTAATATCAACAACACTACAACTTACATAATCTTTCTTAACTTCCTGCCTCATTACAGCTATAAGATTTCCGTTTTTTAATTCATCTGAACCAATAAAATCAACAATAATTGTTCCTGATATATTTCTAATTTGCAACTGTCTTGCAATTTCTTTTGCAGCCTCTTCATTAATTTTCTGTATTGTTTTATCTCTGTTTGATTTGAAATCAGCCTTACCTGTGTTAACGTCAATTACAGTCATCGCCTCAGTATGTTCTATTATCAGATAACCCCCTGATTTCAACCAGACATGCCTGTTTAAACTGTTTTGCAAATGTTTTTCCAAAGAATATTTATTAATAAGATTTATTTTCTTTTCGTCGTTAAAAGAAGCACAAATATCAGCTGCTTTCAAGCTTTCATATATCTGCTCAACATCTGTAATAACCATGCCATCTTTTTTTAATACAAAATCTTCAAGTACTTCCAACTGTTTATCTTTTTTGTAAACAAGGGTTTTAGCCTTTAAGAAATTAAATTTATTAACTGTTTGATTGTATATTTCAATAGCTTCATTTATATTATTTTCTAAATTCTTTAAGTCTTTGCTTTGGGCATTTGTTCTTAAAATAAAACCATATTCATCAGTACAGAAATGGGAGAAACTATTCTTGTACTGTTCTCTTAACAAACTGTCATCTATTTTTTTTGAAATGCTAAAATTATTGTTTCCAACAGTCAAAATAACACTACCAACAGAAATATTAAGTTTCCAGGTAAGAAGATAATCCTTAGTCTTAACCTTATCACCGGCTACCTGAACAAGAATTTTATCACCCTGTTTTATTTTATAAGGAAAATTTTTGAGAGATAAAAAACCTTTACTTTCTCCATCAATTTCCACAAAAGCCGCATTAAGATTTTTTACAATATCCTTAACGTAACCAACATAAATGTTTCCAACAAGAGATTTGTTTTCCAAATTATAAATTCTACTTAATTTATTTTCTTCAAATTGAAAACCTAATATTTTATTTCTTACTTTTGATACTACTAAAATATTACTCAATGTTTCCTCCAATTTCACTAAGAGAAACCAATTTATCATTTTCTAAACAATACATATCCAAACGCTCATATTGAACAAATTCCGGTAACTTAGCTCCTGTAAACTGTTCTAATGCACTCATTACCAAATCAGGTTTCAGGTTAGCCGCACTACCCTGAGATACTTTCATAAAAATACCATCTTCATTAAACTTCATTTCATGAATCATTGGCTTTATGTCTACTATTTTCTCACTTTTCTTTGTTTTCTTAAGAATGTTGATTTCATCCTGTGCATAAAAGTCATTAACCTGTTCTTCGGTAAATAAGTCTGTGTAAACAAAATAATCTGCTCCTGCCACAATTGACATGGCGTTTTTTGCACCCTCTGGTAACTCTTTATAACTTACAACTTTTACACCCTCTACATTTTTAGCATTGATGTTTTTAATCATTTCTTTACTTGAAAGAGAGCTGTTTACCTCAATATCAAAATACTCTCCTTTGCTAATTACGCCAACACTTAAAGGGGCAGCAAAAGACATTTTCTGATGTGGGGAAAAGCCTTCTGAATAACAAATGTCAACATTGGCACGTCTCATAACTTTTTGAAAATATCTAACCATATCCAAATGACCTATAAATTTCATTTGGCCCTGTTTTTCAAATCTAATTCTAATTTTCAAAACATACACCTCCTCCAAAACTTGCAGCTCCGCAACCTGAGCACTGCATTCTACAGTTCGGAGTTACCTTTTCATTTTGAGCATTGTGCCATTCGTTTAATAAAAATCTCTTTGTTACTCCTGTATCTATAAAATCCCAAGGGAATATTTCGTCATCGCTACGTTCTCTTGTAATATAGAAATCCATGTCTATATTAGTTTCTTCAATTGCCTCGTCCCAAATCTGTCTGTTGTGATACTCTGACCAGGCATCATAAATACCACCTTTTTCGTATACTCTCAAAAGAGTATTTGATAATTTTCTATCACCTCTTGCAAGTAAACCTTCCAAAATACTAATGTCAGATTCATGCCAGTGATATCTGATACTTTTTCTATTTAATAAAGTTTTCATTTTGTCATTTACTTTGTGAGCCTTATCTAAAAATGTTTTAGCTGTACACATTGGTGCCCACTGAAAAGGTGTAAATGGCTTTGGCACGAAAAATGAGGTACTTGCTGTAATCTGGCACTTTCCATGTCGTTCTTCTTTTGGAACTGTTTCATAATAAAGTTCAGCAATTTTTTCGCACAAATCCATGATACCATCTACATCATCATTTGTTTCCGTTGGCTGACCTAACATAAAGTATAATTTTACCTTATTCCAACCACCTATAAATGCCTGTTTACAGCCATTTAAAATATTTTCTTCTGTAAGACCTTTGTTGATTACATTTCTCATTCTCTGAGTTCCTGCTTCAGGTGCAAAAGTAATTGAACTCTTTTTCACATCCTGAACCTTACTCATAACATCAAGAGAAAAAGCATCAATTCTAAGAGAAGGTAAGGAAATATTTATTTTTTTCTTCTTACATTCTTCAATTAGGAAATCTATCAATTCCTTTAACTTGCTATAATCACTTGTACTAAGAGAACTTAATGATATTTCATCATGGCCTGTACTTTGTAACTGGGTAAGAGCAATTTCTTTTAATGTCTCAAGACTTTTTTCTCTTAAAGGCTTATACACCGAACCTGCCTGACAGAACCTACACTCTCTAATACAGCCTCTTTGAATTTCAAGAACACATCTGTCCTGAACAATTTTTGTAAAAGGTACTACAGGCTTATCAGGGTAGCATACATTATCAAAATCAAGAACAATATCTTTTTTTACTACATCCTGAATATTAGGATTATTGCATTTCATTTCTTTAATCGTTCCATCTTCATTATAAGAAACATCATAAAACATAGGCACATACATACATGGTATGTTTGCTGCTTTTTCAAGAAACTCTCTTCTTGTACCACCATTAGCTTTGTTTTCTTTATATAAATCAATTAAATGGTAATATTCTGTTTCACCTTCACCCATATAAAAGATATCAAAGAAATCTGCTATAGGCTCAGGATTATAAGTGCATGGCCCACCACCAATAACAATTGGATCATCTTCACTTCTATCAACTGACAAAAACGGTATATTGCTTAAGTCAAGTAACTGCAAAATATTTGTGTAACACATTTCGTACTGAAGAGTAATGCCTAAAAAGTCAAAATTCTTTACAGGTTCCTGAGACTCCAGTGCAAATAATGGTATGTGTTCCTCTCGCATGATTTTATCTAAATCAACCCATGGAGAATAAACTCTTTCGCAGTAAATATCATCACGTCTGTTTAATAAATCATATATAATCTGAATTCCTAAATGAGACATCCCAATTGTATAAACATCAGGAAATGCCATTGCGAATCGAACGTCTACTTTTTTAGGATCTTTTTTTATCATATTAACTTCTCCACCTATATACATAGATGGCTTTTCTATTTTCATTAGTATTTCATCACTAAGTGCTAATTTTCTCATTAAAACTCCTCTTAAATAGTTTATTATTTCCCCATCAAAATAAAATGACGAAATTTTTACACAAGTATTTATATTATAATACAGATTAAGTTTTTTCACAATTTATATGTAGTATTTTGCCATAAACTTTTTGCTGAAATATGGTATACTTATAAATATTAAAATATAGAGGAAAAAACAATGTATAAATACGAAACTCACTTACATACAAACGCTGCCAGTGCCTGTGCTTCTATTTCAGGCAGTGAAACAGCTATAGAATTTAAGAAATTAGGCTATACAGGTATATTTGTTACAGATCATTTTTTTAGAGGCAATTCTAATATCCCTCATAACTTTCCTTGGATTAATAGAATTAATATGTTTGCACAAGGTTACGAAGAAGCAAAAAAAACAGGCGATAAAATTGGTCTTCAGGTTTTCTTTGGTTGGGAAGAAACTTATGAAGGTCAGGATTTTCTAATTTACGGTTTAGATAAACAGTGGATGATTGAACACCCCGAAATGGAATATTGGACAATTAAAGAACAGTTTCAGGAGATAAATGATGCCGGCGGCATGGTAATTCATGCACATCCTTTTAGGGACAGACCTTATATACCTGAAATCAGATTATTTCCAAACTATGTAAACGGCGTAGAAATATTTAATGCTAAAAATAATCAGGACGAAAACGACCAGGCATACATGTACGCAAAAAAATATAATCTGCCAATGACTGCCGGGGCGGACAACCACCACATTCCTATTGTTAATTCTGGAATTGATGTTATGAAAAAATTTAACAGCGAAAAAGATTATGTGAATCTTATAAAAAATAATTTGCCAAAGGATTTGATTATATAAGAAATCACGAAGAAATTTCTTATTCCATAAATAAAAGGTCTAAACCCATTATTGTTTTACACAATTGATTTAGACCTTTTTATGTAGTATAAAATTTCCGTTACATGAAAATTTATTATTCATTTCTATCTTCTTGATAATTCTTTTGTAATTTCCTTCCAGTTTACTCCTTTTTCAGCCATAAGTACCATTACATGATATAAGAAATCAGATATTTCGTATTTTACTTCCTGTGGATCAGAATTCTTAGCAGCTATAACAATTTCTGTTGCTTCTTCTCCTACTTTCTTAAGAATCTTATCGATGCCCTTGTCAAATAAGTAATTAGTATAAGACCCTTCTTTTGGATTCTCTTTTCTATCCAAAATTACGTTAAATACATCTTCAAATACTTTCATTGGATTAGTATCGTCATATTCTTTTTTCACAAGATTATTAAAGAAACATGTATCTGCTCCTGTGTGACATGGCACACCAACCTGTCTTACTTTTGCAAGCATTGTGTCCAAATCGCAATCCATAGCAAGTTCCTTAACATACTGGTAATGACCTGATGTTTCACCCTTTACCCAAAGTTCATTACGGCTTCTGCTAAAATAAGTCATTTTGCCTGTTTCGATTGTGTTATTAAATGCCTCTTCATTCATATAAGCCAACATAAGAACCTTGTTAGTTTTATAATCCTGAACTACAACAGGAATCATACCGTCTGAATTTGTCTTAAAATCAGCAAACTTCATAGGACTTTCAAAAACATTAACCTTAATGCCCTTTTCCTTTAATTCTTTTTTATATTTCATAAAGTCAAAATCATTTACAAATGTCTCAGAGCAAACACCGTAACATTTATTGTCTGCTACAGCTTCAACATTGTTGCTTATATAGAGCACATCTTTCAATGACTCAATATTTTCTTTTGTAGTAATTACTAATGAAATTTTCTTCTCAATATCTTCTGACAAATTGTAATTTGAAATAAGCGCTATGTTATCGCTACCAAATCTGCTTGAAGCTTCTTCTAAAAGATGCATATCTGTATCAACATTTAGTACAGCCTTTTTAGCACCTGTATAAATGTATTTTTTTACATCTTCAAGTCTTTTAATATTGCCACCAACAAGCATTGGTATATCAACAGAGTCTGCAATATTAATCATGGCACTAATATTTGCTTCGTGTTCACTGTCATTTGAAGAAATGTCAAAAACAAGAAGTTCATCTGCTCCATTATTGTCATAAACAGTTGCTATTTCTACAGGATTACCTGTACCAATAACTTCCTTTGTATCTTTATTTACCACCTTACCTTCAAATAAATAAATTGAAGGAATTAAATTTATGTAATTCATTATAATGTTCCTTTCGTAGATAATACGTCTTTAATTCTGTCATCAAATAAAGTTGCCTGGTCAAGAGCTTTCGCAAAAGCTTTGTATATGCCTTCAATCATATGATGATTGTTGCCTGGTTCTAAAATATTAATATGTAAATTCATTCCTACCCCATAAGTAATTGCATGGAAAAATTCCTTAACCATTTCTGTATCAAAATCACCAACTTTATCTGTTGTAAATTCCCCCTTAAAAACAAGATATGGTCTGCCTGACAAATCAAGAGCACATAAAACCAATGACTCGTCCATTGGTAAAATCATGT
The DNA here is from genome assembly GCF_057858645.1 of Eubacterium sp. Taxonomy (NCBI): domain Bacteria; kingdom Bacillati; phylum Bacillota; class Clostridia; order Eubacteriales; family Eubacteriaceae; genus Eubacterium; species Eubacterium sp. Next base: position 14,570 of record NZ_DBLZZO010000030.1, on the reverse strand, counting down.
TGCCATAACGCTTAATTGATTTCTTGTCTCCCAAAGCTTCTTTTATAGCCATACCAAGAGCGATACCTGTATCTTCAATTGTATGATGACAATCCACATACAAATCGCCATTGACCTTAACGTCTAAATCAAAGAAACCATGTTTTGCAAAACTTATAAGCATGTGGTCAAAGAAACCAATGCCTGTATGTATGTTTGATTTTCCACTACCGTCTAAATTAATGGAAATTTCTATTTGCGTTTCACTTGTATTACGAACACATTTACCTATTCTACTCATTTAATATTCCTTTCTGTTAAAACAAAAGTTAAATATCTCTAAAACAAGAGACTTATTTGATCATCTATTTAGTCATCAAATCTGACTTTAATTGAGTTTGCATGAGCTGTTAATCCTTCAGCCTTAGCAAATTTCTGAATATTCTGACTCATTGGCTCAAGTGCTTCTCTTGAGAATGAAATAATACTTGATTTCTTAATAAAATCATCAACACTAAGTGGTGAGAAGAATTTTGCTGTTCCATTTGTTGGTAAAACATGGTTTGGACCTGCAAAATAATCTCCCAAAGGTTCAGAACTGTATTCACCAAGGAACATGGCACCTGCATTTTTTACTCTTGTCATTGTATCGAACGGATTCTTTGTTAAAATTTCTAAATGTTCTGATGCTATTTCATTTGCTGCATCAATGGCATCATCCATAGTTTCAGCAACAAGAATATAACCATAATTTTCTAAAGATTTTTCCATGATTTCTGTTCTGCTAAGTTCTTTTACAAACTTGTCTACCCACTTTGAAACTTCATTAGCAAGTTCTTCACTTGTAGTAACTAAAATTGCTGATGCAAGTTCATCATGTTCAGCCTGTGAAAGTAAATCAGCAGCAACATATTTTGGATTAGCTGTTTCATCTGCTAAAACTAAAATCTCACTAGGACCTGCAATTGAGTCAATACTTACAAAGCCAAATACTGCTTTCTTTGCAAGAGCAACAAAAATATTACCAGGGCCAACAATTTTATCTACTTTCTTAATAGATTCAGTTCCGTAAGCTAAAGCACCAATAGCCTGTGCCCCACCAACTTTATAAATCTTATCAACGCCTGCTTCATTTGCAGCAATTAATGTGTTAGGATTAACTTTTCCATCTTTTCCAGGTGGTGTAACCATAACAATTTCTTCAACGCCTGCAACTTTTGCCGGTATAACGTTCATTAAAACAGATGATGGATAAGCTGCCTTGCCCCCCGGTACATAAACACCCACTCTTGCAATAGGTGTAACTTTCTGTCCAAGTAAAGAGCCATCAGGCTTTGAATCAAACCAGCTATATTGTTTTTGCTTTTCGTGATAAACTTTTATATTATTTAATGATTTTCTAATAATATCTACTAATTCTTTGTTTTCTAATGAATCATACGCTTCCTCTATTTCTTCTTTTGTAACCAAAATGTTTTCAGCGTTAATATCCGCACCGTCAAATTTCTTTGTGTAATCAAAAATAGCCTTATCGCCATTTTCTTTTACATTAGAAAGAATTTCATTTACGCTGTCTGCATACTGATCATAGTTGTTAGGACTTCTTTTTAATAAATCCTCTAAAATATTTTTCTTTGAATCTTCATTTAATTTTACAATTCTCATGTCTATCACCTTTCCCAAAAACAATAATATTTTTGCTATGTTGTATTTTAAACTGCAAATCCACTTAGTAATAAATTTTTAATTGTTGATTACTTCCTTTAAATCAGCAATTATTTTTCTAATTCGTTCATCTTCCATTTTCATGCTTACCTGATTAACTACCATTCTGGCTGATAATGGACAAACTTCTTCTAAAACACCTAAACCGTTTTCTTTTAGGGTTGTACCTGTTTCAACAATATCAACTATTACTTCTGACAAACCTACAATTGGTGCAAGCTCTACAGAACCGTTAAGTTTGATAATTTCTACAGTCTGATGTTTTTTATTATAAAAATAATCTTTGGCAATCTTTGTGTACTTTGAAGCCACACGAATCATACCGTGATTATTAAGCAATTCTCTTGCTGATTCAGGTCCGCATACACACATTTTACACTTTCCAAAGCCTAAATCCAATACTTCATATAATTTTCTGTCTTCTTCTAAAATTGTGTCCTTTCCAACAATACCAATGTCCGCCGCACCATATTCAACATAAGTAGGAACGTCACTTGCCTTTGCTAAAAAGAAACGTAATTTCAATTCTTCGTTAACAAAAATTAATTTTCTTGTTTTTTCATCTTTCATTTCTTCGCACTGGATACCTATTTTTTCAAACATTTCCATTGCTGTCTTTGCTAATCTGCCCTTTGCTAGAGCGAAAGTTAAATATCTCATTTTATCTCCTATAATCTTATGCCTTATTCGTTAATATATGTTACTTTTGTAGCACCATCCTCTGTCTTAAACTGCTTATATTCTTCTATGTCAATGTCTTTTTTCTTTAACATTAATTCAGTTTTGACACTTTTATCTCTTAATTCAGTTGCGTACACAAATGCTTTTTTTCTATATTTGGGTTCATAAATTACTACTTCATATTCGTAATCTGTTTTTTCGTTTTTACCACTGTGTGCAATAAGAATCTGGTCCATATAAATTGCAAAACCAATGGCTGATGCGTTTTTACCAAACTGTGCTAAAAGTTTATCATATCTTCCACCTGCAGCAATTGGTTCACCTGTTCCATAAGTAAAACCTTTAAAAATAATACCTGTGTAATAACCATAATTGCTAAGAGATGCTAAATCAAAACTAATATATTTTGTTACACCATATTCTTCTAATATAGCATATAATTTTTCTAATCTTCTAATTGCATCTAATGCTTTCTTATTAGTTGTTAAAGTCTTTGCTGTATTTAACACTTCTACTGAACCGAAAAGTTCAGGTAACTTTAACATAGCATTTTTTACTTCTCCAACTACAATATTTTCATCAAGAATTTCTTCTACACCAAAGTCGTTCTTATTAACAATCATTTCTCTTAATTTTTCTTCTGCTTCTTTATCAAGGCCGCTTTCTTCAATTAAACCATTGTAAAAATCTACATGACCGATTTCTACAAGAAATTCTTCAAGGCCTGAGGCTTTCAATGATTCAACAGCTAAGGCTATCATTTCAGCATCTGCTTCAACAGAATCATCATTAATTAATTCGCAGCCAAGCTGTGTGTTTTCTTTTAATTTTCCCTGAAGTTCAGAATTATTTACGTATGTATTTGCATTGTAACAAAGCTTAATTGGAACGTTCACGTCCATATAATATTTTGCTGCAAGTCTTGCAATTGAAGGAGTTATGTCAGGTCTTAAAACCAATGTATTACCTTCTCTGTCAAAGAACTTATACAAATTCTTTGAAGCAACAGAACCTCTTTCTTTATTAAAAATATCAAAAAATTCAAATGTAGGAGTTTGAATGTTATGATATCCATATAAATTAAATACCTTGTTAATATTATTTTCTATTGTTAATTTTACAGCACATTCTTTGCCATAAACATCTCTTACTCCAACAGGAGTATGTAATAATGCCTTACTCATAATTCCTCCAGTATATTTCCTTTTCACTTTAGCATTGTAAAGCGGTAATTCGTTACTATGTTAGTGAGTTGAATCAATTTTACAACAATCTATTTTTTATGTCAAGTTCGTTGTCTCTTATTTATTATTTATTATTTATATCTTACCGTTTATGTCATATTAACTGTCCATTATTAATTACCTTTAATAGATATTCCTTATTAACTATCTCTTAAAGATAAATCTCTTTGAATGCCTTCCAAATAATGTACAGGTGCTCCTGGTGCACTTTTTAGTTTAAACGCTTTATCAATTTCTTCAAATCTAAAACTTTTTCTACCACCATTTATGCTTCTCTCATAGAAAGCTTTAATTTTGGTAAATGGCAAATAATAAATTTCGTTTCTATGAGAATAAAACAAAATAATAAAAGATATGCCACCCTGTTTTTCAAAATCTTCCATAAACTTAACCTGATGCTCATGTATATTCATCATTGGAAAAGTATCAACCGCACACTCTTTAGCATCAAAACAAATTGGTATTCCCTGAACTGCTCCAATATAGTCAACTGTACTTTGCTTTTCAAAATAGGCTAAAGTAATATGTCTTGTTTGCTGATCTATTTTTACGGGCGTTATAGGTGTTGGTATTTTCTGAATTAAAGCAAGCTTTTTATCTCTATAATTTTCGTTTGTCATATTAATCATGTCTTCAAGGGTTGAACCTCTAAGACCTCTGGATGACCAGGTACCCATTCTTCTTCCTTTCCAATTGAAAATTGTTTAATTTAAATCAATGAAATTTGTGTATTCTTTCGGAGGCTTAGCCACAAAAATTTTGTCTGATAAATTCCTGCAACTACCCTCTACCTTTTCAAAAACCAACTGCCATGAATGTAACATTTGATTTTTTATACCATATGTTTCTTTGTATTTATCGTTAATCTCTTTTTTGCCATATTTGTAATCACCAATAATCGGATGATTAATTGAAGCCAAATGTGCTCTAATCTGATGTGGCTTGCCTGTAACAAGTTTTACTTTAAGAACTGTAATTCCAGCCTGTTTAAGTCCCTTCTTATATTCTAAAGGCTCATAAGCCGTTTCAATATAGTCACCATTATTTTCAGCCTGTGAAATTGTAACCTTGTTTGTTTTGCTATTCTTACTTAAATAACCTTTTATGGTCATGGACGAATCAACATATCCACTTACAACAGCTAAATAATACTTATCCATTGTACGTTCCTTGAACATTTTAGACATTATCTGTAATCCTTCCAATGACTTTCCGGCAACAATTAAACCACTTGTATTTCTGTCTAATCTGTTACAGACTGCCGGTTTAAAAGTTTCTAAGTTCTGCTCTGTTATCTGACCTGAATTTACTAAATAAGAAATAACGTATTCATTTAAAGACACATCGTTGTCATTTGCTTTTTGGCTTAACATTCCTGCCGGCTTATTTATGAATAAAACATTTTCATCTTCATATACAATATCTAACTTAACCGGCTTAACAATATTGGTTTTATGCTCACCTTTAAATTTTGCAATGGTGTCCTCAGCCATAAAAATTTTAACACAATCTTTTTCTTTTAGCTTATCTTTTCCATCAGATTTTTTCCCATTAAGAACTATATTTTTCTTTCTAAGCATTTTGTATATAAAACTACTTGGAGCTTCCTTAAAATACTTAAAAAGAAATTTATCGAATCTCTGTCCTGCCTGATTTTTTTCTATAATAATTTCTTTCATTTAAATTCCTTATTTTTATATTCTAATCTTATACATTGCTATTTTTAATTAAACCTATCTGCCATATATCTCATATTATGATTTGCATTTCAGCTAAACCTTTTATGAAACAACTTTAATTGTTTAATTATCCTTATGTTTTAGTAAAAAATTAATTTCATCTTTACTTAATTCTCTATATTCTCCCGATGCCAAATCATCATCTAAAACCAGCGGTCCCATTTCCAAACGTTTTAAGTAAGTAACCCCTAGGCCGAAATGCTTAAACATTCTCTTTACCTGATGATATTTTCCCTCTGTTATTGTAACATAAGCTTTATTTTCATCTATGATTTCAAGGAGTGCCGGCTTTGTATTGTTCTTTAAGCCAATATCAAATCCATTCTTGAATTCAGCAATATATTCTTTTCTTATTTCTCCATCTGTTTCCACATAATATTTTTTTGAAACATGCTTGTTAGGAGAAAGTAGACAATGGGATAATTCCCCATCATTTGTTATAAGCAATAAGCCTTCTGTATCTTTGTCTAATCTACCAACCGGAAACAAACCCTTCTTAGGCTGGACATCCATAATATCAATAACCGTTGTATATTGAAAATCTGACACAGCAGTAACTACGTCCTTTGGTTTGTTTAACATATAATAATAAAATCTATGATAATTCAAATCCAAACCATCTAAATTTACAACGTCTTCTTCCTCATTTATATGAGTTTCCGGTTTATTTACCGTAATATTATTTACTTTTACTTTGCCTTTTTTTATTAATTCTTTTGCCTGACTTCGTGAGCCAATTCCAAGTGTGGTTAAATATTTATCTAATCTCATAAAACACCAAAATGCGCTAAGCTTTATGCCTAGCGCTTATTTACCTTGTTATATAATTCAACAATTTTATTGCTTTGTTCCTTTGTAATTTTGATTTTAGGAGAATTGTCATCTGTTGTATTTTTATTTTCAACAATTAAACATGTACAGTTCTTTTCAGGTGTATGTGTGTGAAAAGTTCCTTTCTTAACATTGTACAATTTCAATGGTTCTAATTTAATGGCTTCTATTTCTCCAATCTCATTACCATTTCCACCAAGAAATAATGTAAAATCCCCTTCTAAAACAACAAAAATTTCATCTGTTTCATTATGCTTTTGCATATTATCAATTCTATCTGGTTCAAGTTCATCAATATATCTTAATTCAGCGACTCTCCAACTTTCAAAATCGATTAATGGTAAATAGCCTTCACCATTAAAACTTGAAACCTCCAATGTGTCATTAAACATGTTTTCCTTCTTCATATAAAATTTTCTCCTATATCCTTAATTTCAAAAATTATAAATTAAATTTCTGCAATAACTTCTACTTCACATAAAACATTCTTTGGTAAAGTCTTTACAGCAACACAACTTCTTGCAGGTTTTCCTGTAAAATACTCTCCATAAATTTCGTTAAATGCTCCAAAATCATCCATGTTATCTAAAAAGCAAACAGTCTTTACAGCATTTTCATAAGTTGCTCCAGCTTCTTTCAAAATAGCTCCAAGGTTCTTCATAACCTGTTCTGTCTGTTCTTCAATTGTTGTTCCAACAATTTCACCTGTTGCAGGATCAAGTGCAATCTGACCTGATGTAAATAATAAATTTCCTGTCTTTACAGCCTGTGAATATGGTCCAATAGCTGCAGGTGCATTATTAGTATTTAATTTTTCCATTATAAATTACCTTCTTTCTTTTAAACTAATAGTATTTTACACTTTATATTAATTTATATCAAGACACATACTGAATTAATATAAATTTTTATGCATATATAAACATATTATTCAAATGTTTTATGACCATACTATGGCATTTATTTAATTTTTTAAGCTTTGTGACATTTCTTTTCAATAATTTGCATAAAGTATACAATTTTCCAAATATTTCAAAATATAATATGGATTTACGCTTAATTCCTCATAATTATCAGTTTTAATATATATGCCAAAATGCAAATGGACATCGAACTTGCCTTCTGTGCCAATACTTCCATAACCGGTATTACCCATATAGCCCAGCAATGTTCCGGCTTTTACCACAGCTCCTTTTTTTATATTTGAATAACAGGACAAGTGTGCATAATAAAAATAACCGCCATTAGTGCTTCTAATTCCTACCCTGTAGCCGCCTTTTGGTAGCCACCCTATATTTTCCACAATTCCATCTGTAGAACTTATTATGGGATAAAAACCTGATACATTATTTTCTGCCATAATATCGCAACCTTCATGTTTATATTTTCCCATAAAATTTCTGTTTTCACCAAAGCCGTTCTCATAGCCAACCCAGTAATTTGTATTTCTGCCTTTTGCTACCGGAAAATATTTTAAATCATTGTATATTGCAGAGAAAGCTTTTAATAATTTATAATATTCCTCTTTGTTATTAAAAACAAATTGCTTGCTTATTCTTTTAATATTATTTCCATCTACTTGCGTTTTTCTCAAAGAATAATCATTCAGTAAATAATTAGCTGTTATAAATTCGCTAAAATCTCTATTACTGTTTAATGAATTTTCCTTTAACTCCTTTAAGACTTTTTCATTTATGTAAGGATTCCTAAATTTATTACTTTCTACAATATTCTTTTCTATAGTAAAGGATTTACTAAGTATTTTGTTGTAAACTAATACATTTCCAATAGCAAAAACTATCACTAACACAACAATGTTTATTTTGTTAATTTTCATACTCATAAAACTATCCAAACCTAAAAAGAACACTCACATATTAATATATGCAAGTGTTCCTTAAAACTATATTATTTTGAGCTTCCTGTTTGAAGTCTGTAATATGTTCCTTTTTGTTCCATTAATTCATCGTGACTACCACGTTCAATAATTCTTCCCTGTTCAAGTACCATAATACAATCACTGTTCTTTATGGTTGAAAGTCTGTGGGCAATAACAAATGTTGTACGACCTTCCATTAAGGCATCCATACCCTCTTGTACAATTCTTTCAGTTCTTGTATCAATACTTGATGTAGCTTCATCTAAAATTAATGCAGGTGGGTTAGCAACAGCTGCTCTTGCAATAGCAAGTAACTGTCTTTGACCTTGTGAAAGGTTTCCACCATCACCTTTAATTAAAGTATTGTAGCCTTCAGGTAATCTTCTAATAAAACTATCGGCATTAGCTAATTTTGCAGCAGCTATTACTTCTTCATCAGTTGCATCTAACTTACCGTATCTGATGTTTTCCATAATTGTTCCTGTAAACAAATGTGTATCCTGTAAAACAATACCAAGGGAACGTCTTAAATCATCTTTTTTGATTTTATTAATATTGATTCCATCATATCTGATTTTTCCATCCTGTATGTCATAGAATCTGTTAATAAGGTTTGTAATAGTTGTTTTTCCAGCACCTGTTGAGCCTACAAAAGCAAGTTTCTGGCCAGGTTTTGCATATAATTTAACGTCATGTAAAACAATCTTGTCATCGTTATATCCAAAATCAACTCCATCAAATACAACTTCCCCCTTCATTTCCTTATAGGTTGTTGTATTATCTTCCTTATGGTAATGCTTCCAAGCCCACATACCTGTACGTTCCTTACATTCAACGATTTCGCCGTTTTCTTTTTTACAACGTACTAATGTAACATAACCGTCATCAACTTCGGGTTCTTCTGTAAGAAGTTTAAATATTCTATCAGCACCTGCTAATGCCATAACAATACTGTTCATCTGCATTGTAACCTGATTAATTGGTTGGGCAAACTGCTTATTATATTGCAGGAAACTTACCAAAGCTCCCGGAGATAAAGTAAAGCCCATAAATCCGTTAATTGCAATAACAGCACCAAAACATGCACATAAAACATAACTTAAGTTACCAAGCTGTGCATTACAAGGTCCTATTACATTTGCAAATTTATTTGCATTATTAGCTGAATGATAAAGCTTATTATTGATTTCATCAAATTCTTCTATTGCCTCATCTTCATGACAGAAAACTTTTACAACTTTCTGACCTGCCATCATTTCTTCAATATAACCATTTACAGCACCTAAGTCCTTCTGCTGTGCCAGGAAAAATCTGCCTGAAAGACTTGTAAGCTTCTTTGATACAAACATCATTAAAGCCACCATAATAATTGTAAGTATTGTAAGTGGAAAGCTTAATGAAATCATGGCAATAATCACACTTACTACTGTAATAACACTGTTAATAATCTGTGGCAAAGACTGACTTACCATCTGTCTTAATGTATCAATATCATTTGTATACATTGACATAATGTCCCCATGTGCATGTGTGTCAAAATATTTAATTGGAAGTGACTGCATGTGGTTAAACATTTCTATTCTTAAGTCTTTTAATGTTCCCTGTGTAACGAAAACCATTATTTCAGACTGTGCAAAGGTTGCTATAATACCAATACCATAAAAAACACCAACTCTACCCATGGCACCAAGAAGTGGTCCAAAGTCATTACTGCCTTTTGTTATCATTGGTAAAATGTATTGGTCTATTAAAGCCTTCATAAACCATGTTCCCTGAACATTTGCCAAAACGTTTGTAACAATACATATAAGAACAATAATTAAATGTGGTGCATAATGCTTACCCATAAACTTTAATATCTGGCCCATTATTCTAAATGGATGATCAATTTTCTGTCTAGGTCCCATCTGATGTTTTCCAGGACCCTTAACTGTTTTTGCCTGTGCCATTACATTTCACCTCCATTCTTGTCAAAATCACCACTATCGTTTGTCTGCTGTAAATAAACTTCTCTATAAATTTCGTTATTATCTTTTAGATAATCATGTGTGCCTATTTCGTTTATTTTTCCATCGTCCATAACAATGATTCTGTCTGCATCCTGAACTGATGAAATTCTCTGTGCAATAATAATTTTTGTTGTGTCAGGAATTTCTTCCCTAAAAGCTTTTCTGATTTTTGCATCTGTAACTGTATCAACAGCACTTGTTGAGTCATCCAAAATCAAAATCTTTGGATTCTTTAGTAATGCTCTGGCAATACATAGACGCTGCTTTTGACCACCTGAAACATTGGTACCTCCCTGTTCAATATGTGTATTATATTTATCAGGCATTCTTTCAATAAATTCATCTGCACATGCCAATTTACAGGCTCTAACACACTCTTCATCTGTTGCCTCAGGATTTCCCCATCTAAGGTTATCAAGAATACTTCCTGTAAATAAAACATTGCTCTGTAGCACAACACTAACTTCCTGTCTTACAGTTTCCAAATCGTAAGATCTAACATCTTTTCCACCAATGCTAACGTAACTTTCGATTGGTTCTTCACCATCTTTTACCGCCTGCTCTTCAATGTCATATAATCTACTGATTAAGTTTACCAAACTTGACTTAGCACTACCTGTACCACCAATAATACCTATTGTTTCACCTGACTTAATTTTAACATTAATATTTTCAAGTATTGGTTTTTCGCTTTTACTGTTATATCTAAATGTTACATTCTTAAATTCAATACTTCCGTCAGGTACATCAAAGTCAGGGTCTTCCGGATTTGTAATGTCAGGCTTTTCATTTAACACTTCTGCAATACGTTTTGCACTTGCCATAGACATTGTAATCATTACGAATACCATTGATAACATCATAAGACTCATAAGAATGTTCATACAATAAGCAAGCATTGATGTTAAGTTACCTGTTGTAAGACCAAGTGCTGCGTTATTACCACTTGCCACTATCATGTGTGCTCCAACCCAGCTGATTAACAATATACATGTATATACTGTTGTCATCATTACCGGATTGTTTAAAGCAACAATGCCTTCAGCTTTTACAAACATTTTGTAAATAGCTTCGCTGGCTTTTCCAAATTTTTTCTTTTCATGGTCCTCTCTAACGTACGCCTTAACAACTCTCATGGCTGTTACATTTTCCTGAACGCTTTCATTTAAGGCATCGTATTTCTTAAATACCTGATTAAAATATTTAAAAGCGAACTTAATAATTAATGCACAAATACAACCTAAAATAATAACAGCAATTAAGTATATAGATGCTAATTGTGGGGATACCGTTAATGCCATAATCATGGCAACAATCAAACTAAATGGGGCTCTAACAGCCATTCTAAGTATCATCTGATAAGCATTCTGCATATTTGTTACATCAGTTGTAAGTCTTGTAACCAAACCTGCTGTGCTGAACTTATCAATATTAGAAAAGCTAAAAGTCTGTATGTTTTCAAACATTGCTTTTCTTAGGTTTCTTGCGAAGCCGGCTGAAGCATTAGCTCCAAATACACCACCAAGGTATCCGGAAATTAAACCTGCAATTGCAAGGACAACCATTATACATGCTGTTCTGTAAATACTGTTTAAATCACCTGAACCAATTGAATCAATAATTGTTGCCATCAAAAGTGGTATAAAGTTTTCAACAATTACTTCTGCTAACATGGCAATAGGTGTAAGAATGGATACCAGTTTAAATTCTTTAATCTGTTTTCCTAATGTCTTTAACATTTTAATCTATCCTCCTACTTAAATTCTTCATATAAAAATTTACTTCCTAATTGTTTTATGGAAACATTTTAAATCTTCTTCGTTAAGCTGACTGTCATCTAATAAATTGGCATACAATCTTTCAAGAAAGTTTTCCAATTTGTTTTTTTCATCATCACTGAAACCCTTAACCAGGATTTCTTCTGTTTTAGATTTATATAAATCTAACTTTTCCTTAATACCGTATGCTTCTTTCGTAACATAAATATTTTTGAATTTCTTGTTATCCTCATCTATTTTAATGTCAATTAAATTTTTGTCCTCCATTCTATTTAAAATTCCTGACATGGTAGAATGCTTAACTTCAAATTCCTGACACAAACATTTCTGTGTTACTTTCTGGTCGGGATGATGTAATAAATACATTAATACATGCATCTGACTGTTAGTTAATCCACTCTTTTCTAAATTGCGGTCCATACGCAATTTAAATAACCTATCAATACGTTTAATCTGATGACCTAAATCCTCCATAAAAATTCTCCTTAACATAATAAAAGAGCTACGATATGTAGCACGCTACACATCTTAACTCTTTTTAATATTATAGTCAATATATTTTTTTATTTTTTAGTTAAATAATATAACAACCTATAAATAGATTATAAATCAAACTATTTATATACAGGCACTTGTATTAAGGATTAAATCAATCTGTTCTCTTGTGTTTTCTTCTGAATATGAATTGTCAATAAATTCATCTGCCCCTTTATTATATTCTTCATCTGCCGGCTGACTTTCAATAACACTGATACACTTTTCTTTAGAGTAACCTCTTGTCTGCATTAGTCGTTTAATTCTTGTATCCCTGTTACAAAAAACAAACCAAAGTTCGTCACAATATTGTTCAACTCCGGAACCTAATAAAATTGCTGACTCTACAACTATAATTCTTTTTTTGGATGACTTAATTCTTGAGATAATTTCCTTAACAGCTCCCGGGTGGGTAATACTGTTTAATTTTTCAAGTTGTTCCTTGTCATTAAAAACAATCTCCGCAAGTTTTTTGCTATCAATCTTATTATCAACTATGACTTCAGGAAATGTTTTCACAATTTCATTGTATACATCATTTCCGGGAAGCATAACCTCTTTTGCCACCTTATCTGCTTCAATTATGTTTGCCTCATAGTTATTTTCCAAATAGTTAAGTACTGTTGACTTACCTGAGCCAACGCCTCCCATTACACCAATAATCATTTTTATATCCTTCGTTATCTTTTATATTTTAATGAGCTTCATCCCAATTATTTCCTACTTCTGCTTCAACAAGAAGTGGTACTTCAAGATTTGCTGCCTGAGACATTTCATTTATTAAAATATCTTTTACCTGTTCCACTTCTTCCTTTTTTGCCTCGATTAAAAGTTCATCGTGAACCTGTAGAACAATTCTTGATACTAAATTGTTATTTTTTAAGGCTTTGTCCACATTAATCATGGCAATTTTCATAATATCTGCAGCAGTTCCCTGAATTGGAGCATTCATTGCTACTCTTTCACCAAACTGTCTTCTCATAAAATTAGACTCTTTTAATTCAGGAATAGGTCTTTTTCTGCCAAACATTGTAACAGAATAACCTTTTTCTTTTGCACTGTTTACAGAATTATCTAAGAACTGCTTAATGCCCGGATAACTTTCAAAATAATTGTTAATGTACTGCTGTGCTTCTTTTTTGCTAATTGATAAATCCTGACTTAATCCAAAAGAACTTATGCCATAAACAATTCCGAAGTTTACAGCTTTTGCATTACTTCTTTGTGTTTTAGTAACTTCTTCAATTGGCACACCAAAAACAAGTGAAGCTGTAGCAGCATGTATATCTTTTGAATGTTTATAGGCATTAATCAAATTAGCATCACCTGACATATGGGCTAAAATTCTAAGTTCAATCTGAGAATAATCGGCATCTACAAATACGCACCCTTCTTTTGGAACAAAAACTTTTCTTAGCTGTCTGCCAATTTCTGTTCTAACAGGAATATTTTGTAAATTAGGTTCTGTACTGCTGATTCTTCCTGTTGCAGTAATTGTCTGGTTAAATTTTCCGTATATTCTGCTGTCATCTTTTATAAAAACACTTAATCCATCTGCGTAAGTAGATTTCAACTTAGTTAATTGTCTATACTCCAATACATCTTTAACAAATGGATAATCCGGTTCTAATTTTTCCAAAACAGAAGCTGATGTGGAATAACCTGTTTTTGTTTTCTTACCACCTGGTAATCCCATTTCTCCAAAAAGTATTTCACCTAGCTGTTTTGGTGAATTAATGTTAAATTCGTGACCGGCACTTTCGTAGATTTTCTTTTCTAAATCAGCAATTTTGATACCAAGTTCATCGCCATATTTCTTTAAGGCCTCACCATCAACTTTTATACCAATGTTCTCCATGTTAAATAAAGCAATTGATAAAGGTTTCTCGATGTTATTGTATACAGCCTCCATTTCCAATTCTTTTAATTTCTCCTGAACAGGCTGAAAACCTTTATAGAAAATAAATGCGTTATAGCAGGCATATCTCATTTGATTTTCAACTATTTCAATAGATGGTGTTTCCTTCTTTTTTGTCTTTGGAAAAATTTCCTCATAAGTTGGAACTGTCATTGAAAGATAGTCCCTTGCAACATCATCATAATTATAAGAATGACCATTTGGATTAATTAAATATTGCATTAAACCTAAATCTTCAAGATTTACATATTTT
>NZ_DBLZZO010000029.1:0-32887 GCF_057858645.1 Eubacterium sp. | reverse complement strand
ATATTAATTTATATCCTGACAATAAGCAGATTAAGATTTTTATATTGGATGAGTCAAATCTTATAATACAAAGAGCTCTTCCAAGAATCAGCAAAAACGGAATTTTAAAAGAGTTTTTTGATTATTCACTTATTTTATTTAATTTTGATAAAAATAAACAGATTTTCATTAAAGATGAAAACTTAGTAAAAAATGGAATTGAATTTATTCTTCCATATAATGAAAAAAGCTGTATAATGAAAACCGGCTATTCTGTTGCGGAAAATAACAGACATGAGAATCTTACAAAAGAAGAGGCAGCAGTTGAATCATTATTTGTTTTAAACATACAGCAGTTTATAAGTGACTTACAGCTTGACCAGTCTAATTTAATAATGAATGCTGTAGATCAGGCATATTATGACACAACAATTGTAAGTGCAAAAATCATAGAAAACTTTTTGATTTATTCGAAAGTAAATTACGAAAGTAATGACGAGAATATTATTTTCTATGACATTGAAACAAAAGAAATATATACATGTATTAATAAGACAACTTCAGGAGAGTATCTTCTAAAAAATGCAACAGTAATAGAAGATATACCATATATGATAATGAATACTGCATCAGGAACTCAATTTTTCAATTTAATTTCCAACGAAATTGATGCAACTTATTCAGAAGAATATGATATTAGATTTGTAAATAATAATACAGTGATTTCAACAACAACAGAAAAAACATTGTTTGGTAAAGAATTTCAGGTGGTTTGCATCCACAAGTTTCCAAACAAAAAAGTAATTTTACAGGAGAAAGGAGAGTATATAGGATGTGTTACCTCAGATAAGAATACATCATATATATTTTTAAAATAAATGGACAAGAAAAAAATAAACAGAATTAACGAGTTATATCATAAATCAAAAGAAACAGGACTTACCCTTGAAGAAATTGAAGAACAAAAACAGCTTAGAACAGAATATAGAATGGCTGTCATTAATAATCTGTCAGCTAATCTTGATAATGTTAGAATCAAGAATCCTGACGGTTCAATTTCAAAAGTAGAGCCAAAAAGAAAGCATTAAGATGAATATTAGTGAAGAAAAAAACAGATTAAGAAAAGAAATAAAACAGAAAAGATTAAAAATGACTGAAAGTGATGTACAGGTAAAAAGTAATATTATCTGTAATAAGATTATTAATAGTCAGTTTTACAAAGAAAGCAAGTGTATTTATTGTTATATGGCAATTCAAAATGAGGTTGATTTAAGTTTAGTTATAAGGGATGCACTATTGGCAGATAAAACTGTGGCAGTCCCTAAAGTTGTCAATAAAAACGGACAAATGTACTTTGCTGCAATAAACAAAAATGATAAATTTGAAAATGGTCTATATAACATTCCGGAGCCAAGCAACACAGAAATTGCACCTAGTGCCGACTTAATTTTGGTTCCCGGAGTGGTTTTTTCGACTAAAGGGGAAAGAATAGGTCAGGCAGGTGGATTTTACGACAGATATCTTAGAAATAGCAGTTGTCATTCAATTGGTGTAGCGTATGATTTTCAGGTATTTGATAAAATTCCAACCGAGTTACATGATGTTCCCGTAAATGAAATTATAAGTAATAACTAAAAAGATAAAATAGGAGATTTATATGAGTTTTACAAGCGAAGGCGAAAAGCAACAATATTATATTGATAAATGTAAAGAAATAATCAAGGCAAAAGAGGCTGCTTTAGGAAGAAAATTAACAGCGTGTGTCTGTACATTCGGTTGCCAGATGAATTTCAAGGATTCAGAGAAACTTCTTGGTATTCTTACTGAAATTGGCTACGAAGAAACAGAAGATGAGCATGCTGATTTAGTTTTATATAACACATGTACCGTAAGAGAAAACGCCAATTTAAAAATTTATGGCAGACTTGGATATCTTTCAAAAATTAAAGAGAAGAACCCTGACATGATTATCGGCCTTTGCGGTTGTATGATGCAGGAGCCACAGGTTGTGGAAAAATTAAATAAAAGCTACAAGTTTATTGATTTGATTTTTGGTACACATAATGTATTTTTATTAGCTGAATTATTATATGAAAGATTAATAAGCGGTCACAAAATCGAAGATATCTGGGATGGCACAACAGAAATTGTAGAAGATTTACCTGCTGTTAGAAAGTATGACTTTAAATCAGGCGTTAATATTATGTATGGTTGCGATAATTTTTGCAGTTACTGTATTGTTCCTTATGTAAGAGGTCGCGAAAGAAGTAGAAATCCTGAAGATATTATTAACGAAATAAAGGATTTAGTTGCTAATGGAGTTGTAGAAATCATGCTTTTAGGTCAGAATGTAAACTCTTATGGAAAAAATCTTGAAAATCCTATTACATTTGCTCAGTTATTAGAGCAGGTTGAGAAAATAGACGGCTTAAAGAGAATCCGTTTTATGACATCACATCCAAAGGATTTATCAGATGAATTAATTGAAGTAATGGCAAAATCTAAAAAGATTTGTAAGCAGATGCATTTACCACTTCAATCAGGTAGTACAGCTTTGCTTCAAAAAATGAACAGACATTACACTAAAGAACAATATTTAGAATTAGTAAGAAAACTTAGAGAAGCAATACCTGATATTGGGATTTCAACAGATATAATTGTAGGTTTTCCGGGAGAGACAGAAGAAGATTTCCTTGAAACCCTTGATGTTGTTAAAAAGGCTGAATATGAATCAGCATTTACATTTATTTATTCAAAGCGTTCGGGAACACCTGCTGCAAAAATGGAAAATCAGGTAAGTGATGATGTTATTAAAGACCGTTTTGACAGATTACTTGCAGTAGTTAATGAAATTTCAAAAAAGAAAACTGAAAAATATCAGGGGACTGTTCAGGAAGTTTTAATAGAAGAAGTAAACAAAAAGATTCCAGGCTACGTTACAGGAAGATTAAGTAATAATGCAGTTGTTCACTTTGAAGGAAACAAAGAAGATATTGGTCAGCTTGTAAATGTTAGATTAAACGAAGCTAAAGGATTTTATTATATGGGAGAAATAGTGAGATAGTTATGAGTTTACCGCAGATGATGAAAGATGTGTGGGACAATCATTTTGAAAGTCTTACACCAATGATGAAAAATTACTTAGAAACAAAGAAACAGCATGAAGACTGTATAATTTTCTATCGTTTAGGAGATTTCTATGAAATGTTTTTTGACGATGCCTTAGAAGCATCAAAAGTTATGGAAATCACTTTAACAGGAAAAAGTTGTGGTTTAGAGGAGAGGGCACCAATGTGCGGTGTTCCTTACCATGCCGTTGACATATATATAAATAAATTAGTTACAAGAGGTTATAAGGTCTGTATTGTAGAACAGGCAGAAGATCCTGCACTTGCAAAGGGCTTAGTAAAAAGAGAAGTTTCAAGAATTGTTACACCGGGTACTAATTTAAACCTTACTGCAATGGACGAAGGCAAAAACAACTACTTAATGTCAATTGCGTATATCGGTGGTAAGTTTGGCATATCAATAGCTGATGTTACTACAGGTGATTACTATGTAACAGAAGTTTATTCTGAAAGAAATGTTCTTGATGAAATCAATAAATTCATGCCTACTGAAATCATCTGTAATCATGCATTTTTAATGTGCGGTATGGATATTGACGATATTAAGAACAGACTTTCCATTTCAGTATTTGAGCTGGAAGAATGGTATTTTGACGAAAATAATTGTTCAGAAGTTTTAAAAGATCATTTTGGGATTATGGACTTATCAGGTCTTGGAATTTCTGAAATGTCACTTGGTGTTATAGCATCAGGTTCCTTACTTAAATATTTGTATGAAACACAGAAAAATTCATTAACACATTTATCTAAGTTAGTACCTTATTCAACAAGTACATTTATGATTCTTGATACATCTACAAGACGTAATCTTGAGTTATGTGAAACCTTAAGGGAAAAACAAAAACGTGGTTCACTTTTATGGGTACTTGATAAAACAAAAACAGCAATGGGTGCCAGAACTTTAAGAGGCTACATTGAACAGCCACTAATTTCTAAAGAAAAAATAATCAACAGACAAAAAGTAATTGAAGAGTTAAATAAGTCCATTATAACAAGAGACGAATTAAGAGAGTATTTATCTCCAATTTATGACTTGGAAAGACTTCTTAGTAAGATTTCCTACAAGTCAGCTAACCCAAGAGACTTAATCGCTTTTAAAACGTCATTGGAGATGTTGCCCCATATTAAGAATATTATAAAGGATTTTAAATCACCTTTATTTATAGAATTATATGAGCAGCTTGATACATTAGAGGATATAACTTCGTTAATTACTAATTCAATTACAGATGATCCACCGATTAATATCAAGGAAGGCAGTATCATAAGAAGTGGTTTTAATGAAGAAATTGATAAGTTACGCTCTGCTAAAACAGAAGGCAAAGGTTGGCTTGCTGATTTAGAAGCTCAGGAAAAAGAAAAAACAGGCATAACCAAATTAAAAATCAAATTTAACAAAGTATTTGGTTATTACATAGAGGTATCCAATTCCTTTAAAAATCTTGTGCCTGATTATTATGTTAGAAAGCAGACTTTAACTAATGCTGAAAGATACACAACTGACAAATTAAAAGAACTGGAAGAAATTATTGTTGGTGCTGAAGATAAGCTTTTCTCATTGGAATATAATATTTTCACATCAGTAAGAGATGAAATCTATAATCAGATTAACAGAATTCAAATGACTGCAAAAGCCATAGCGAAAATTGACGTTTTTGCTTCTTTAGCCTATGTTGCAGAACATAATAACTATGTAAAACCAAAGATAAATGAAAAAGGTGTTATTGACATAAAAGACGGCAGACATCCTGTGGTTGAAAAAATGATACCTGACAATATGTTTATATCAAATAATACATTTTTAGATACAAACAAAAACAGATTGTCCATTATAACAGGTCCTAACATGGCAGGTAAGTCAACTTATATGAGACAAACAGCCTTAATAGTTTTAATGGCTCAAATAGGTTCATTTGTGCCTGCAAAAGAAGCTAATATTTCTATATGCGATAAGATTTTCACAAGAGTAGGTGCTTCAGATGACTTGGCAAGTGGACAAAGTACATTTATGGTTGAAATGACGGAAGTGGCAAATATTTTAAGAAATGCTACTGCAAACAGCCTTTTAATATTGGATGAAATTGGACGAGGTACAAGTACCTTTGATGGTTTATCAATAGCCTGGGCTGTTGTTGAGCATATATGTGATAAGAAAATTCTTGGAGCTAAAACATTGTTTGCTACACATTATCATGAACTGACAGAATTAGAGGGAACTCTACCAGGTGTAAATAATTACTGTATTAGCGTTAAGGAACAGGGCGATGATATCGTCTTTTTAAGAAAAATCATCAAAGGCGGTGCAGATAAAAGTTATGGTATACAGGTAGCAAAACTTGCCGGCGTCCCTGACAGTGTTTTAAACAGGGCAAAGGAATTAGTTGCAGAATTAAGTAATGCAGATATTACTGCAAAGGCAAAGAATATTGCAGCTTCCTTACAGCCTGGTACAAACGTGCTTCCATCCATTAACGATGATTTAGAGGCGCACCAGATGACTTTATTTGATGCAGTAAATGAAAATGAAATAATAAAAGAAATTCAGGAATTGAATTTAGGTGAAATGACACCAATTGAAGGATTAAATTATTTATTTAAGTTACAAAATCAGTTAAAAAACCGTTGGTAAAGGAATAATATGGGAATAATAAAAGAATTAGATCAAGGTACAATCAATCAAATAGCAGCAGGTGAAGTAGTCGAAAGACCTTCTTCAATAGTTAAAGAATTACTGGAAAATTCCATTGATGCAGGTGCTACACGAATTTCAGTGGAAATAGAAGAAGGTGGTACTAAATCCATTAGAATAACTGATAATGGAAAAGGCATAAACAAGGAGGACATAAGAATCGCTTTCCTACGACACACCACAAGCAAAATTAAAACTGCCATGGATCTGCTTACAGTTTCATCTCTTGGCTTTAGAGGTGAGGCTTTATCAAGTATAGCAGCCGTTTGTCAGGTTGAACTTCTAACAAGAACAGCTGATGCCATGGAAGGAATCCGCTATAGAATTGAAGGTGGAAAAGAAGTTGGTTTTGAAGAAATCGGTATCCCTGTGGGCACAACATTTATTGTTAATAATATTTTCTTTAACACACCTGCCAGAAGAAAATTTTTAAGAACTGCTCAAACAGAAGCCGGTTATGTATCTGATATAATTGAAAAAATTGCTCTATCCCATCCTGAAATTGCAATAAGTTTTAAAAGTAATGGCAAGGTCAAAATTCATACCTCAGGTAATGGTAATTTGAAAGATGTTATTTACAGCATCTATGGAAGAGAAATTACTGAAAATATTCTTGAGATAAACGAAGAAAATGACTTTATGAAAATTTCAGGGTATATTGGCAAAGCAATAATTTCCAAAGGAAACAGAACATTCGAGAATTATTTTATTAATGGAAGATATATTAAAAGCAA
This sequence comes from Eubacterium sp., assembly GCF_057858645.1. Taxonomy (NCBI): domain Bacteria; kingdom Bacillati; phylum Bacillota; class Clostridia; order Eubacteriales; family Eubacteriaceae; genus Eubacterium; species Eubacterium sp. Next base: position 26,357 of record NZ_DBLZZO010000029.1, on the reverse strand, counting down.
TATAATTTCAAAAGCAATAGAAGATGGTTATAAATTTATTTTAATGCAGCACAAATATCCATTTACGGTAATTGATTTTACAATTAAACCTGAATATTTAGATGTAAATGTACATCCCTCCAAAATGGAATTACGTTTCAGAAAATCAGAAAGTATTTATCCTATGATTTCAGAATGCATCAATGATGCATTAATAGAAAAGCCAAATATTATTGATGTTACTTTCGAGAAGAATGTAGAAAAAGCTGAACAGATAAAATATGTCCCTGAACCTTTTGAAAATAAAAGACAGGATATTGTTAATTCAATAAATAACAAATTATCAAACGATAATAGTTCAAATGTAAAATATGATTTTTATAATTTTGGCGAAGGGCCAAAAGAGTTAAATATGACACCATCTGAATTTGGGAACAATACCTTACAAGAAGATGTTAATTATAACGCAACAGCAAATAACATCAATAATATTACAAATAATAAAATGGTTCAAAGAGAGCTTACTGAAGAGTATGACAACTTTTTAAGTGAAGTGGCAAAGCCAAAGCATAAAATAATAGGTCAGGTATTTGACACTTATTGGATAGTCGAATATAACGACAAAATGTATATAATTGACCAACATGCAGCTCATGAAAAAGTAATGTTTGAATCTCTTATGAACAAACTGGAAAATAAAGAAATTAGCAGTCAGATGATTAATCCTCCAATCATACTTTCTTTGTCTATGAGTGAAAGTCAGTTACTGGAGAAATATTTAGAAAACTTTAAAAATATAGGTTTTCAAATAGAACCATTTGGTGGTCAGGATTATGCTGTAAGAGCAGTTCCATCAGACCTTTACACTTTAGACAGCGAAGATGTTTTAATGGGCATAGTTGACAATCTTTCTAATGAAACAGGCAAAATGGTGCCTGACATAATTAATGAAAAAATTGCGTCAATGTCCTGTAAGGCAGCTGTTAAAGGGAATAGCAAATTGTCTTATGAAGAGGCTGACAAACTAATAGAACAGCTTCTGCAATTAGATAATCCATATAATTGTCCTCACGGAAGACCAACTATAATTTCCATGAGTAAATATGAATTAGAAAAGAAGTTTAAACGAATAATTTAGGAGAAAAAATGAATAAATTAGTTATTCTAACAGGTCCTACCGCAGTAGGAAAAACTGACTTGTCCATTCAATTAGCAAAAAAAATAAATGGAGAAATAATCAGCGCAGACTCCATTCAGGTTTATAAGGGGATGGATATAGGTTCTGCTAAAATTACAAAAGAAGAAACCGATGGTATTCCCCATCATTTAATAGATATATTAGAGCCAAAAGAAGAATTTAATGTACACATTTTTAAGAAACTGGCCACAAAGGCGATTAATGATATATCTAGCCGTGGTAAGATTCCCATTATAGTTGGTGGTACAGGTTTCTATATACAGGCTGTGTTATATGATATTAATTTTGATGATACAGAAACAGATTATGAATATAGAGAATATTTAGAACAACTTGCAAAGGATAAAGGTAATGCCTTTTTACACGATATGCTAAAAGAGGTTGATCATGAATCTGCCGCAGCAATTCACTGTAATAATTTAAAACGTGTCATTAGGGCTTTGGAATATTATAAACAAACAGGGAAAAAAATATCAGAACATAATGAAAAAGAACGCGAAAACAAATCACCTTATAATTTTGCTTATTTTGTTTTAAATGACAAACGTGATAAATTATATAATCGTATAAATCAAAGAGTTGATATTATGTTTGATAATGGTCTTTTAAAAGAAATGGAAACACTAATTGCCAAAGGCTACACAAGGGATTTGGTTTCTATGCAGGGTATCGGCTATAAAGAACTTTTTAATTACTTTGACGGAAAAACATCTTTAGATGAAACAAAAGAGTTAATCAAAAAAAATACCAGACATTTTGCTAAAAGACAGCTTACCTGGTTTAGAAGAGAAAAAGATGTAACAATGTTAAATATAGATGAATTTAATTATGACAGATTAAAGGTCTTAAATGAAATGTTAAATTTTTTAAAAAACAAAGAAATTATTTAGTGGTAAAGATTATTTAACAATGTAAATTATTAACTTTTATTAATTTACAAATTACATAATTAAATATTAATTATATGCAATTGACAAATAAAAGTTATTATTAAAACAAGAAAATAAAGTATTATACAGAGGTAAAAAAATGGATAATTTAAACAAAGAGATACAGAAACAATATGAAAGAATGGGCATAAACAGTGATGTATTAAATATATCAGATGAAATTATTAACGATTTATCACAGAGATTTCAAAAAATTGACAAAATTGCAGAGTACAATCAGTTGAAGGTGGTATCTGCTTTCCAAAAAAATAAAGTGGCAGAGGAACACTTTAACACAACAACAGGCTATGGCTATAACGATATAGGTAGAGATACATTAGAAAAAGTTTACGCTGATGTTTTCCACACAGAAGACGCTCTTGTAAGACCACAGATAACATGTGGTACACACGCACTTGGGTTAGCCTTGTCTGCTAATTTACGTCCAGGTGATAAACTTATGTACATAAGTGGAAAACCTTATGATACTTTAGAAGAAGTTATCGGTATAAGACCATCAAAAGGAAGTCTTGCTGAATATGGTGTAAAGTACGATCAGGTTGACTTGCTTGAGAACGGCGAGTTTGATTTAGCAGGCATAAAAAACAAATTAGACGGTGTAACTTTAATTGGTATACAGCGTTCCAAAGGATATGCAACAAGACCTACATTATCTGTAGAAAAAATCGGCAATGTAATAAAATTTATAAAAGATATTAAGCCTGAAATTAAGATTATGGTAGACAACTGCTACGGTGAATTTGTTGAAACCATAGAACCATCTGACGTAGGTGCAGATATGATAGTAGGTTCATTAATAAAGAATCCAGGTGGCGGTCTTGCTCCTATTGGCGGTTACATTTGTGGTACAAAGGATTGTGTTGAAAATTGTTCATATCGTCTTACAACACCGGGACTTGGTAAAGAAGTTGGCGCTAACTTAGGTGTTATGAGTCTTTTATATCAGGGCTTGTTTTTGGCACCGACAGTTGTGGCAAGTGCCTTAAAGGGTGCAATTTTTGCGGCAAATCTTTTTGAAAAATATAATTTTAATGTAATTCCAAATGGAACAGAAAGCAGACACGACATTATACAGGCTATAGAATTTGGAAAACCTGAATGTGTTATAGCTTTTTGTAAAGGCATACAGGCAGCAGCACCTGTAGACAGTCACTTAACTCCTGAGCCATGGGATATGCCGGGCTATGATGCTCCTGTAATTATGGCAGCAGGTGCTTTTGTGTCAGGTTCTTCAATTGAACTTAGTGCTGATGGTCCAATTAAGCCACCTTATGCTGTATATTTTCAGGGAGGTCTTACCTGGCAGCATGCAAAACTTGGAATATTAAAAGCATTCCAAAACATGGTTGATGACGATTTAATTACAATAAAATAGTAAAAAATTTTTATTTGTCTTTTATTGTAAAAAACATATACATGCTTTTTTTATTGTGCTACAATAACAAAGGTTAAAATTTTCACAACTTTCTGTACTTGGAGAGAACGGAAAGGTTGAGAAATGAATACAATTAAACAATTACCGGAAGATGAAAGACCATATGAGAAATCATTAAAATATGGTGTGGAAACATTGAGCAACAGCGAATTATTGTCGTTGATTTTACGAAATGGTACAAAAGGCGTTAATGTTAAGGAACTATCGTCCTCCTTAATAGACAGTGACAACGGTTTATTGTCACTAACACGTATTTCTTTTGAACAACTTACCAAAATTAATGGTATAGGCAAAGTAAAAGCAATACAGATTCTAGCTGTTGTAGAAATTGCTAAGAGAATTTCCATGTCAAATTTTAATAATTCAGTGAAGTTTGAAACTCCTGAATTAATCTCAAATTATTATATGGAAAGATTAAGACATTTAGAACAGGAACAAATGCATGTAATGTTCCTTGACACTAAATGCAAATTAATTAAAGATAAACTAATTACATCAGGAACCATTAATCAGTCATTAATTTCTCCAAGAGAAATTTTTGTTGAGGCTTTAAGATGTAATTGTGTAAACATTGTTTTAATACATAATCATCCAAGTGGTGACCCAACACCCAGCAGAGATGATATCAACAGTACCATTAGGGTTCAAAGAGCTGGAAAAATGATTGGAATTAAATTAATTGACCACATTATTATTGGTGATAATACTTATTCCAGTTTACGAGCTTTGAAACTAATATAGACTTTATGAAAAAAACTTGAATTCAAACTAAATGATTTAACAGAAATTAAGTCATTGAAACTGAGCTGAAAGGATTAAACATGAGTAAAAGCGTTTACGGAATAGATTTTGGTACAAGCAATATAAAAATTTATAATGGTGTTACCAGAACAAGTTTAAATGAAAAAAATATTATAGCAATAAAAAATAAAACAGACCTTTTTGAAATAGGTGATGAAGCTTTTAAAATGTACGAGAAAGCTCCTGATAATATCGAAGTAGTATTTCCTATTAAGTATGGTGTTATTGCTGACTTAAAGAAAATGAAAATGCTTTTTGAGCAGTTCTTCAAAAAATTAACAGGTCCAAGAGGCAGTAAAATGGGTAGATTCTGTATTGCAGTTCCTGCAGACATTACAGAAGTTGAAAAAAGAGCATTTTATGAAGTAGTTGCTAAGTCAGATATTAAGGCGAGAGAAATTAAAATCGTAGAAAAGCCAATAGCAGATGCTGTTGGTTTAGGCATAGACATATCAAGCTCCAAAGGTAACATGATTGTTAATATTGGTGCTGATACAACCGAAGTTTCTGTTATATCACATGGTGGTATAGTAATAAGCAGAATTGTTAAGATTGGTGGCAATATGTTAGACCAGTTAATTTGTGAAAGCGTTAAGAAGCGTTATAATATTTTAATAGGTTTAAAAACAGCTGAAAAGATTAAAATAGCTTTATCTGATGCAATGTATGTGGAAGACGGTGTAACAGACGAGGACATCTTTTATGTATACGGAAGAAATGTTATAACAGGTCTTCCATCTGAAAGAGGTATTTCAAAGGATACTGTTTATGAAGCAATAGAGCAGTTCTTTGATGATATTGTTGATGCAATAAAGAATCTTTTAGAAAGAACTCCACCGGAACTTACTGCTGATATTGTTGATGCAGGTATTTATTTAACAGGTGCTTCATCATCAATTAAGAACTTAGATAAGTTAATCAAAAAAGAAACAGACTTGAATGTGAATGTTATTAAAAATCCGGGCGAGTCAGTAATTAGAGGTATTTCGATTATTATGTCAGATTCAAAATACCGTAAATTAATGTATGAGCCAAAAGAAAGCACATTCTAAATAGTAGACAAAGGAAAATATAACAAAAAGAATAAGGTGATTAATATGAAAAAGCCAAGTAAGATAAATATAAAACCTAAAATTTTAATATTCGTTTTGACTCTGTTATGTATAGGTTCGCTTATACTTTCTGTAGTTGCACCTAGTTTTTCAAATCCAATAAAAACAGTTGCAGGTACAGTGGTTATACCTTTACAGGACGGAGTAAATTCTATTGGAGGCTGGTTTACTAACAAAGCCGACCTTTTAAAATCAGTTAAATCCCTAAAAAGTGAAAATGCAAAACTAAAGAGGCAGGTAAATGAATTATCTCAGGAAAACAGTTTGCTTGCGCAAAACAAATATGAACTTACACGTTTACAGGATTTATACAAATTAGACAAGGATTACTCAACTTATAAAAAAATTGCTGCCAGAGTAATTGGTAAAGACACAGGTAATTACTTTAATTTATTTACAATTGATAAAGGAAGTGATGATGGCATCAAAGTTGACATGAATGTTATAAGTGGTGGTGGCCTTGTTGGAATTGTATCCAGTGTAGGAAAGAACTACGCAAGAGTTCGTGCAATTATAGATGATGAAAGTAGTGTAAGTGTATCTTTCGCTAATACATCCGACACAGCAATTGCCAGTGGTGATTTGAAACTTATTACAAAAGGATACATGAATTTAACTGAAATTCCACAAAACACAAAAGTTTCAGAAGGTGATTTGGTTGTTACATCAAGAATTAGTAACAAATTTCTACCGGGTATACCTGTAGGTTACGTTACAAAAACAAAGAAAGATGCAAACGAACTTACCCAGTCAGGTCAGTTAATGCCAATTGTGGACTTTGAGCATATTGATGAAGTTTTAGTTATTACAAAATTAAAAGAAGTTTTAAAGGATTAATGAATAGAAGGATTTTTCATGAAACACAGAATTATTAGAGTTATTATAACAGCAATAATTATAATTATGGCATTTATATTACAAAGTGAATTTTCGCTGGCTAACTTTAACATTGTTGCCACACCTAATCTACTTTTATTTGTAACCTGTATATTTGGTTTTATGCGTGGTTGCAATTATGGAACGGTTACAGGCTTAATATGTGGTTTACTTGTGGATATTTTCTTTGGGGATGTTATTGGTTTATATGCATTAATTTATATGTATATAGGTTTTTTCAGTGGCTTATTTAAAAAGATGTTCTACAGCGACCATGTTTTTATGCCAATGGTTTTAGTTTTTACTAATGATTTAATATACAATCTATTAGTTTACACTTTTAGATTTATATTGAGAAATAAATTAGATTTTTCTTTTTATTTCTGGCAGATAATGTTCCCTGAAATGATAGCCACAACATTTATAGCCTTTTTATTCTATAAGTTATTTTATTTATTAAATGAAAAAATATTAACAATAAAACAGGAGAGTACATTAAGTTTTGATAAGTGATTTTTTATATACAATTTTAAAAATAATTAAATCAAGAATATTTATCGTAAGCGTAATAATAATAGCTTTATTTTCAGGTTTGATTTATAGAATATTTGACTTACAGATAATTAACGAAAATTATTACATGAGCACATATATTCAAAAATCTGAGAAAACTGTTTATAAATCAGGTACAAGAGGAAAGATTTTGGACAAAAAAGGCAAAGTTTTAGCTTATGATGAATTAGCTTATGCCGTAAGAATTGAAGATAAAATCGACAGTTCTGACAAAAAGAATAGTCAGTTAAATGCTATTGTATCAAAAGCAATTAAAATAATTGAAAAAAACGGTGACAAGATTTCAGTAGATTTTCCAATTATATTAAATGACGATGGAAAATGGGAAGAAAATTTCACATCTGATGCTTCAAAGAAATTATTTATGACAAATCTTTTTGGTAAAACCTTAAAGAAAAACAACCATGATTATTCAAATGCTTCAGTAGGCGAAATCATTTCTTATTTGAAAAATGATTTATTTGAAGTTACAGAAAAATGTAGTGACCAAATGTTACTTAAAATTTTGGCAATCAGATACAATGTTTATGCCATATCATCACAAAAATATGTTGGTGTAACAATTGCCACTGATGTGTCAAATGGAACGATGGTTGGTATTTCTGAAAATGAAGCTGACTTAACAGGGGTTACAGTAGAAGAACAGACAATTAGAAAATATAATATGAGCAAATATTTTGCTCCTATTATCGGTTATACAGGAACCATTTCAGATGCCCAGTTAGAAGAATACAAAAAACAGGGCAAAAATTATATTGCAAGTGATATAGTTGGTAAATCAGGTCTTGAAGCCTCAATGGAGGAATATCTTCAGGGGAAACGTGGAGAAGAAAAAATATTTGTTGACAACACTGGAAAAGTTTTAAGTGTTATATCAAAGAAAAATTCTGCTGCAGGTAATGACATTTACCTAACAATTGATTCTAAATTGCAAAAAGCTGTTTATACAATGCTTGAGAAAAAAGTAGCGTCAATTTTAATATCAGAAATTGTAAACTATGATATTGATGAATCAAAAGAAACAGATGACAAATTGCATTATATACCTGTAAAAAAAGTATATGCACAGCTTGTAACTAACAATGTAGTAAGTTTGAAACACTTATCAAAGAAATCTACAACAAACGAAGCAAGAGTATATAGTAAATACAAATCAGGTGTCCAGACAGCCACAGCCAAATTAAAGGCCGACTTAAATTCTAACGGTGTAGTTTATAATGACTACAGTTCAGAATTTCAGGAATATTGTGATTATATTTATGATTTACTTAAGAATGATGGTATATTAATTTCATCTTCCATAGATACTAACGATTCCACTTACAATAAATATGTAGATGGAAAGATTAGTATAAATGCATTTATAAAATATGCAATAAAGAAGAACTGGATTAGTTTAGATAACCTTGATGTACAGGACGAGTATCTTTCAACAAGTGAAACTTATGATTTAATTGTAAGTCATATTATAAAAGACGTTAAGAAAAATACATCTTTTGGTAAGCTTGTTGTTAAGTATTTGATTAATGACTCAACAATATCCGGCAGTGAAATATGTATGCTTTTATTTGATCAGAAGGTTCTGAAAATGGACCAGAGTGCTTATAACACTTTATCAACCTTTGATAAATATCAGACTTTCCGCTTTATTGTAAAGCAGATAAAAGAATTAAAGATTACACCGGCACAGATTGCTCTTGATCCATGTTCAGGTTCGGTTGTAATTACAGATCCAAGAAATGGTGATGTTCGTGCAATGGTAACATATCCAAGTTATGACAATAATATGTTATCAGGTTCTGTTGATTCAGAATATTGGGCAAAATTAGTTGATGACCAATCAGATCCTTTGTATAACAGAGCAACTCAGGGTGCAACAGCTCCAGGTTCAACTTTCAAGATGACAACTGCTTTGGCTTCATTATCTGAAGGTATTATTACACCTGGTAGTACAGTTGATGATACAGGTGTGTTTAAGAAGATAACACCGTCACCAAAATGTTGGATTTATCCAAAGGGGACACATGGATATCAGAACGTTAGTGAAGCTTTGGCAAATTCATGTAACTATTTCTTCTACGAAATGGGTTACAGATTAGGTAAGTCTAATGGCACATCCTATGACAGTGCAGTTGGTCTTGATAAAATGGAAAAATATGCCACAAAACTTGGCTTAAACATGAAATCAGGTGTTGAAATTACTGAGAGAGAACCTCATTTTTCAACAGAAAGTGCTGTCCACTCAGCTATTGGACAGGGTAGCAACGCTTATACACCGGCGCAGCTTGCAAGATATGTATCTACAGTAGCTAACGGCGGTAAAAATTATAATTTAACATTACTTGATAAAGTTAAATCAAGAAAAGGTAAACTTGTTTTAAACAACAAAGCTAAAATGACAAATAAGGTAGAAGCATCACAAAGTACATGGAATGCAATTCATTCAGGTATGAGACAGGTAGTTACATCGGGTACTGTGCGTAATTATTTTACAGATACTAAAATAACTTTTGCCGGTAAATCCGGTACTGCTCAGGAGAATTTGCATCGTAATTCCCATGCTTTATTTGTGGCTTATGCGCCTTATGACAATCCAAAGATTGCTATATCAACTGTATTACCTTTTGCCAACTCATCACACGATTCAGCAGAATTGGCAAAGAACTGTGTACAGTATTATTATGGTGAACTTACTGATAAAGATTTAAAGAAAGCTGTTAAAGGTGAAGATTTAAAAAATACTACTCAGGATTAATTTTTTCCAAAATAAAGTACAAAAGATAATATAAGTATTTTATTTTAGGAGGGAATAATGGGAGAAGTAATTGTAATCACTTCAGGAAAAGGAGGTGTTGGAAAAACAACCATCACCGCCAATTTAGGAATAGCTTTATCTAAATTAGGAAAAAGTGTTATCGCAATAGATACAGATATTGGTCTTCGTAATTTAGATGTGGTTATGGGACTTGAAAATCAAATAGTTTATAATCTTGTAGACGTACTTGAAGGGACGTGCAGATTAAGACAGGCTGTTATAAAGGACCGGCGATACAACAATTTGTATTTATTACCAAGCGCCCAATCCAAAGATAAAGATTCAGTTACACCACAACAGATGATTGATTTGACTTCATGTTTAAAAGAAGAGTTTGATTATGTTTTAATCGACTGTCCTGCCGGTATTGAACAGGGCTTTAGAAATGCCATTGCAGGTGCAACAAAAGCAATTGTTGTAACCACACCTGAAGTTTCGGCTATAAGAGATGCTGACAGAATAATAGGGCTTCTTGAAAAAGATGGCATTAATCCTATTTATTTATTAATAAATAAGTTACGACCTGACCTTATTAGAAAAGGTGAAATGATGTCCGGTCAGGACGTAAAAGAAATTCTTAACAGCGATGTTATCGGTTGCATAAATGACGATGTAAATATTGTTATCGCAACAAATAAAGGTGATTCTGTAGTAAACATGAACACATCATCTGGAAAAGCAATCAACAAAATTGCAGAGAAAATCGAAGGTACATATCCTCTTTATGAAAAAGAAGAACACAAATTTTCATTAATGTTTTTCAAGCAACTTTTCGGTAAGGGGGTAACAAGATGATTTTCAGAAAACTATTCAGACGTAAACGTTCAAGTAAAATTGCTAAGGAGCGTTTAGAAATATTATTAGTAACAGATAGAATTGGATGTAACCCATACACAACTGAGTCCATAAAGAAGGACTTAATTAGGGTTATTTCAAAATATATTGAAATTGATACAGATAAATGTATTGTTGAAATACATCATGAGAAAGGGCCATGTCTAATGGCAAACATACCAATTAAAGAGGTTAAGGTTTAATGATACGAAAAATATTTAGCACAATTAAAAACTACAAATTATCTAATTTGAATTTTAGATTACTGATTTATGTATTAGCAGTAACATTTATAGGAATTTTTTGTATAGGAAGTGCAACAGAAGGAGAAGACTTTCAATTTAAACAAATTCTAGGATTTGCACTTGGAATTATTGTTCTTATTATTTTTACATTGCTAAGCTATAAATTTGTTTTTAAGTTTTATTGGTTAATATATGCAGCAACAATTGTTTTACTTGCACTTGTTATGGTTGCCGGTACAACAAGCAAGGGAGCTAAAAGATGGATAGATTTGGGCTTTGTTCAATTCCAGCCGTCTGAAATTGCAAAAGTATTCCTTATTATATTCGTTGCAACTTATTTGTATAAAAGAAGAGAAACACTTAATACATTTAAAACAATTGCCGGTGTTACATTATTTGCAGCCATGGTATTCGGTTTAATATTTTTAGAGCCGGATTTATCAACAACTATAGTTATTTTTATAACATTTTGTGCTATAATGTTCTTATCGGGAATTCATTATAAGATTGTTACCGGAGTTATAATTATTTCTATACCAATTGTTTTGGTTTTAGGATATTATGTATCACAGCCTAATAACAAAATATTAAAAGGCTATCAATATTTAAGAATTGTTGGTTTCTTTCAGGAAGATAACGCTAAAGCAAAAGATTTACGTTACCAGCAGGAGAACTCACTTCTTGCAATTGGTTCCGGTGGCTTAACAGGTAAGGGACTCGATAATAACGATATTACATCAGTAAAAAACGGTAATTTAATATCAGAATCCCATACTGACTTTATCTTTACAATTGTTGGTGAAGAGTTAGGTTTTATTGGTGGTGCTGCGGTTATTATATTATTATTACTTATTGTATTAGAATGTTTTATAACCGGCTCCAGGGCTCCAACCTATTCGGGACGGCTGTTCTGTTATGGTTTTGGTGTTTTAATAGGGACCCAGACTCTTGTAAACATAGCAGTTGCTACAATGCTTTTACCGAATACAGGTGTTACTTTACCATTTGTAAGTTATGGTTTAACATCATTGTTAAGTTTGTATTTTGGTATAGGTGTTGTATTAAATATAGGATTACAAAGAACGAAAGCCATGCTTTAATAAAGCGAAAATATACTGTAAAATATAAGGAGGATGTTTATGAATATTGGATTAATTGCACATGACTCTAAGAAGAAACTAATGCAGAATTTCTGCATAGCATATAGGGGAATTTTATGTCAGCATTCATTATACGCAACAGGCACAACAGGAAGATTAATTGAGGAAGCAGCAAATTTAAATGTTTACAAATATTTAGCCGGTCATTTAGGTGGTGAACAGCAGATGTGCTCTCAGATAGAACAAAATGACTTGGATTTATTAATTTTTTTAAGAGATCCTGAAAATCCAAAATCTCACGAGCCGGACATACACAAAGCAATTCGTTTATGTGATATTCATAATATTCCGTTAGCAACTAATGTTGCTACAGCAGAGCTTTTAATTAAGTCATTAAATCGTGGTGACTTAGAATGGCGTGAAATGTATAAGAATTAAATAATAAATCAATAAAAGGAAGTAAAAATGTTAACATCATTTAGCAAGTTGGTTAATGATGTTATTTGGCATAGATACTTCCTTTTATTAATGTACTATTTAGTTATTTTTCTCCGAGAGATAATACTCTTCCAAATAAACTAATTAAATATAATCCACATAAACCGACTACTGCATAAACAATTCGTGAAATCCATGACATTTGGCCAAATAGAAATGCAACCAAGTCAAATTTGAAAAAACCAATAAGTCCCCAGTTAATTGCACCTATTATAGTAACAACTAATGCAAAATAGTCTAATCCTTTTGAATTCATATACTTACCTCCTTTATCAGCTTATTTATATGTTTTCCCATTATTACAAAAAAATACATTCCTAGTTTTTTGGATAAAAAACAGCCTATTTTAGTTGACTTACAATGTATTTTATACGATAATTATATGAGGTTTAAGGAGAACTTATTATATATGAGTACACAAAAAGACAGACAAAAAACTAAATTTTTAAATATTAATGTTGGAATCGTTATATTCGGTCTTATTTTAATATATTTGTTTATAAATATTGTTATATATTTTACAACAGAAAGGACAAAATACTACGAAGTAACTGCAGGTTCTAACGCAGAGAAATTGGACAATTCTTATCAGGGAATTGCCCTTAGAAAAGAAATTATAAAATATGCCTCTCAGACAGGTTACATTGATTATTTTATAAGAGAAGGTTCAAGGGTGTCAAAGAACTCTACTTTATATAGTATTGATTCAACAGGTCAGTTAAGTGACATACTTTTAGATTCCAGCAAAGATAATTCTAAGCTAACAGATGAAAATCTCTCTAAAATAAATGATTTATTAAATGATTTTACAAATAATTTTGATGACATGGATTTTTCATCTATATATGATTTTAAAAGCACAATTAAGGGCACGGTTGTTGACTTAATAAATATGAATTCTTTACAAAAGATGGCAAAAGAAAAAGGTGATATTTTTTCAATTCAGAAATCTCAGGCAACAGGTATAGTGCTATATAGAGTTGATGATTACGAAACAATAACACCTAAGAAAGTTAAAGAGTCCGACTTTGATAAAACTCATTATACAACAGCTCATTTTTCTTCAGGTGACAAAATAGAAAAAGGTTCACCTATTTATAAAACAATAAATGATGAAGAATGGAACATTGTTTTAAAGTTTAACAAAAGCGATATAAAAAAATACAAAAACACTTCAAAAATTTCAGTTAAGTTTTTGAAGGACAATTTAACAACAACAGCTAATTTCAAAATTGTAAAAGGAAAAGACAAGAAGAAATATGGTGTTATTACATTATCTAAATATGCAATAAGATATGCAACAGACAGATTTTTGGATGTAGAAATTGTTGAAACACCTGTATCCGGATTAAAAGTTCCTAAATCTTCAGTTGTTACAAGCAAATTATATGTTATTCCAAAAGAATATAGCAAAAAAGGTGAGAATGGCAACAGTATAGGATTTAACCTACAGAATTCAAAAACTAATAAATCTGAAATATACTATCCACCGATCGCATACAGCGACGATGACAACTACTATGTAGCCCAGTCTTATTTTGAACCAGGGGATGTGATAACAAAATCCGATTCACATTCAAGCTATGTAGTTGAACGAACAAGGGATTTTATGGGCGTTTACAATATAAATAACGGTTACACCGTATTTACAATTGTTAACATATTAGATACTTTAGATGAGTATTACATTGTGGCAAATGAAACATCCGGTCTTGAAATATATGACCGTATTGTATTAGATGCAAGCAAAGTTTCAGAAAATCAGATAATTTTCCAATAGAAAGGGTGAATATAAATGATACTAGATAATATAAAACAGGTAGAAGAAAACATTATTAAATCCTGCGAGAAAGTTGGACGTGATCCAAAAGAAGTTACTTTAATTGCAGTAAGCAAAACCAAACCTTACACAGCAATAGAAGAGGCTCTACCATCTGGAGTTTTGGATTATGGTGAAAATAAAGTACAGGAATTAACTGAAAAATACGAGATTTTACCCAAAGACATAAGATGGCACATGATTGGTCATTTGCAGCGAAATAAAGTTAAATATCTTGTAGGTAAAGTTGAATTAATCCACTCTGTTGATTCTTTAAGACTTGCAAATCAAATTGAAACAGAATTTGCAAAGAAAAATGAAATTGCCAATATCCTTATTGAAGTTAACATGGCAAATGAAGAAAGTAAGTTTGGTATTACATCTGAGACAACAGAACAATTAGTACGTGAAATAAGTAAACTTGAGCATGTACGAATCAAAGGCTTAATGACAATTGCGCCATATACGGACAATCCTGAAACTAATAGAGAATATTTCCGTAACATGAAGAAATTATCGGTTGACATAACAGAGAAAAACATTGATAATGTTAGTATGAATGTGCTTTCAATGGGAATGACTGGTGACTACCAGGTTGCAATAGAAGAAGGAGCAACAATGGTTAGAGTTGGAACCGGAATTTTTGGAGAAAGAAACTATAATATTTAAATTAGGAGAATAATATGTCAAAATTTGGAGATAAAATAAAAAGCGTATTTACAATGGATTATAATGATGAATATGATGATGATTACTATGATGATATTGACGATGAAATCGAAGAAGAAATAGATCATCCAACACCATCCAGAAGATCTGCCGCAAAAACTGAACGTCATGAGGAAGAAGAAGCTCCACGTTCAACAACACACACACGAAGCAGAGCCGCTCAATCCACAAGAAGTTCCAGAAGTTCAAGAAACAGTAAGGTTGTACCTATGAGGGGTTCTTCATCAGGAACAGATATGGAAGTATGCGTTATCAAACCAACACATTATGAAACTACAAAGGAAATTATCGATACATTATTAGATGGCAAGTCAGTTGTACTTAATTTAGAAGGTATCAAAATTGATTTAGCACAGCGTATTGTTGATTCAGTTATTGGCGGTTGCTATGCTATTTCAGGAAATCTTCAGAAAATCAGTGGTTACATTTATTTAGTAACTCCTCATTCAGTAGATATTACGGGCGATTTTCAGGACTCTGTAAACGACAGCACAAGTGACTATTCATCACATAATTATTCTTCCAGAGGAAGTTATTAGAACCGGGACATGTTAATATTATGAACAAAGACGAATTATTTTTAACTAACAGAATCAAAGAATTAGCTCGTATTTCATACGACCGTAATATTTATACATATTCTGATTTTCTAAATATTAATGAACTTAGTATATTTAATCAAATAAAAAATACATTACCTCCTGTTAATATAGATGTTACAGGAGGTAATAATTATGCAGAAAGAAAGATTTTAGTATTTTCTCCACAGGAGATATATTATACTGAACATATTCCTATTTCTGTATTACACATAGCTCCTATTAATTCCAAATTTTCAGACACTTTAAGTCACAGGGATTATTTAGGTGCTATTTTAAATTTAGGCATTAACAGAAGTAAAATCGGCGATATTTTTACTAAGGGAAAAGATGCTTATGTTTATTGTAAAGAAGATATTGCTGATTATATAATTGATAATTTATTTAAAATAAAACACACTCAAATAAAAATCAATTTGTCAGATTCAACTGATTTAGAAATTGTTCCTAACTTAAGAGAAGTAATGGGAACTATTTCAAATGTACGTTTAGACAGTCTTATTGCAACTGCTTTTAAAGCAACCAGAAACAGTATTATACCATTAATTGAAGAGAAAAAAGTTTTCATCAATGGAAAATCAACCACATCTAATGGAGCAAC
Source organism: Eubacterium sp. (assembly GCF_057858645.1). Taxonomy (NCBI): domain Bacteria; kingdom Bacillati; phylum Bacillota; class Clostridia; order Eubacteriales; family Eubacteriaceae; genus Eubacterium; species Eubacterium sp. The sequence continues at coordinate 10,193 of NZ_DBLZZO010000029.1, read as the reverse complement.
TGTTAAAGAAGGCGATATTGTATCTGTAAGGGGCAAGGGTAGATTTATTTATGATGGTGTGCTTAAAGAAACGAAAAAAGGCAGAAATTTAATTAAAATAAGAGTTTATGAATAATTAATATTTAATATCAAATACATAATAAATAAGGAGACAGAAATGATAAAGGCATTAGAAAACTTATCAAACAGAATAACAGTAAACTACGAGGAAAAGCCATGCTACCACATAGTTTTCTCAGATTCTTTTACAAATCTTTTAGAAGAATTAGAAAAATTTAATATAAAAAACAGAAAATTATGCATTGTTACAGAATCAAAAGTTGGTCCTTTATATGGAGAAGAACTTTTAAATCTCCTAAAGCCACACTGCAAACAGATTATTTTACATGAATTTAAAGCTGGAGAACAGTATAAGAATTTGGACACAATTAACAACATTTACGAAGATTTAATCGTAAATAAATTTGACAGAAACGATATGCTTCTTGCTCTAGGTGGCGGTGTTACAGGAGACATGACAGGTTATACTGCAGCAACATATTTAAGAGGTATTGATTTTGTTCAAATTCCAACAACATTATTATCTCAGGTAGATTCAAGCATTGGTGGCAAAACAGGTGTTGACTTTAAAGCTTATAAAAATATGGTTGGTGCTTTCTACATGCCTAAATTAGTTTATATGAATTTAAGCACTTTAAATTCCCTTCCTGAAAGAGAATATTTATCAGGCATGGGCGAAGTTATCAAGCATGGTATTATTAAAGACGGTGAATATTTTAACTGGCTTAAAGAAAATATTGACGGTGTTTTAAATAAAGATTATGAAACATTACGTCAGTTATTATTTGTTAGTTGCAATATAAAAAGATGTGTTGTTGAAAATGATCCAAAGGAAAAAGGCGAACGTGCACTACTTAATTTTGGCCATACAATTGGCCATGCTATTGAAAAAACAAAGAACTTTTCTCTTTTACACGGAGAGTGCGTTTCAATTGGAATTAACGCTGCATCATACATATCATACAAGAAAGGTTTTATTACCAAAGGCCAGTACGATGAAATATTAGATGTACTTAAATTATATAAGTTGCCAATTGAGACATCAGATATTAAGGCTAAAGAAGTTGTTGAAGCAACTTTAAACGATAAAAAAATGGATTCAGGAATTATTAAGTTTATCGTAGCTAATTCTATAGGCGAAGCCTCAATCAACCGTGAAATTTCAAAAAATGATTTGTTAGAAAGTGTTAAAAAGGTAATTGTAAATGAATAAAACATTAATATTAAACCTAAAAATGCTTGTTTTTGCATTGTTTTTAGTTGTCATTGATCAGATAAGCAAATATGCTGCTATAATTGCTTTAAAAGGCAAAAATGACTTTCACATTATAAAAGATGTATTATTATTACATTATTTAGATGGTGGAAACAGAGGGGCAGCCTGGGGAATGTTCTCCGGCAAAATATTAATGTTTATTATATTTACTTTAATTGCAATATTTTTTATATGTATTTTCAGTAGAAATGTTAATTTACTGTATCAAAAAACAAATAATAAAATATTCTTAATTTTAAATATATTTTTATCAATGTTGCTGGCAGGAGCAGTAGGGAACTTAATTGACAGAGTAGTAAGAGGCTATGTTGTTGATTTTATCTATTTTAAACCAATTAACTTTCCTGTTTTCAATGTTGCCGACTGTTATGTAACAATTTCATGTATTGGAATTGTTTTATTATGCATATTAAAAATTAATGAAGAAGATTTTAACACAATAATTTCTTTAAAGAAACATTAAAAATAATAAAATGATATATACTTGACTTGAAAGGAATTAATAGATTAAATATGTGTGAAACTTATTACGTGGATTCATCTAATAAAAATATACGTTTAGACAAATATTTAACAGATTTATTAGATAATAATTCCCGCAATTATATACAGAAATTAATTAAAAATGGCGATGTTTTAGTTAATGAAAAATCATCTAAGGCAAACTATAAAGTTCAGGAAAATGATTGCATAACAATTAATATTCCTGAGCCGGTTACAGCTAATATAGAGCCTGAAAACATACCTTTAGATATTATATACGAAGATGATGATGTCTTAATCGTAAATAAACCTAAAGACTTGGTTGTACATCCTGCACCAGGACATTATACAGGTACTTTGGTTAATGGAATAATGTATCATTGTAAAGACAATTTATCAAACATTAACGGTGTTTTAAGACCTGGAATTGTACATCGAATTGATAAAGATACAACCGGCGCCTTAATAATTTGTAAAAATGATTACAGCCATAATTTTATTGCTGAACAATTAAAAGAACATACAATTACAAGAAAATATTGGGGTATAGTTCAGGGACGTTTCGATGAAACTGAAGGTACAATAGATGCACCAATTGGCAGACACCCTACAAAACGTAAGGAAATGGCAATTAATGAACGCAACGGAAAACATGCAGTTACCCATTACAAAGTTTTAAAACAATTTGATAAATACGCTTTATGTGAGTTTCAATTAGAAACCGGTCGTACACATCAGATTAGAGTTCACATGGCAAGCATAAATCATCCGTTACTTGGTGACGATGTTTATAACCATAACAAATGTCCCTTTAAATTACAGGGACAATGTTTGCATGCAAAAACAATTGGGTTTATACATCCTACAACAAAAGAATATGTAGAATATGAAGCACCTATTCCTGAATATTTTAAGAATTTAATTGAAAATGTGCTTTAAAAAGCTTATTAAGCTATATTTATACTATTTTCTTTGGCATACTTTTCGTTAAACTTGTCTTTTGCGAATAGTTGTGTTATTCTAATTATAAGTTTTATTATGTTATAAGTAAAAAAAATCTAATTAATAATGTAAAATAGATAAAAAAATTATCTGCTTCTTGAAATTATAATTTGCTATATATAACGTTATTTAAGGTTGTATTAAATATTTATATTTAATACAATAAGCATAAATGAATATATTAGTTAAATTAGTCTATTAACAGAATTATCAATTGCTAGTTCGATTTATATTTAGATTAATACTATAATTAAAAGACGAATAAAACTGTAAACGGTTTTATTCGTCTTTTTCAGATTCTTAATAAACGCAGCATATATATAATTCACTATATTGTTTAATTGGGAGGTTTAAATTTGAAAGAACAAAAACTATTTAGTTATGTCCGCCAGGCAATAGACAACTATAATATGATAAATGATGGAGATAAAATTGCTGTGGGTATATCCGGCGGTAAAGACAGTTTAACTCTACTTTATGCATTGAAAAAACTTCAACGATTTTATCCTAAAAGCTTTGATTTAATTGGTATAACAATTAATTTAGGTTTTGGTATACAAGATTTCCATCAAATTAAGAACTATTGCTCTAATTTAGATGTTGATTTACATATTGTGGAAACACAAATTTCAGATATTGTTTTTAACAAGCGAAAGGAATCTAATCCATGTTCTTTATGTGCAAAAATGCGTAAAGGGGCTTTAAACAATCATGCAAAGGAGCTTGGTTTCAATACAATTGCTTATGCTCATCACAAAGATGATATGATAGAAACAGCAATTATGTCTTTGTTGTATGAGGGGCGGTTCCACTGCTTCTCTCCTGTTACTCATTTGAGTAATACTAATTTAAAAGTCATCAGACCGTTAATGTATGTGCCTGAAAAGGAAGTAATTGGCTTTGCAAATAAATATCAGTTGCCGATTGCTAAAAATCCATGTCCAGTTGATGGTCATACAAAACGAGAATATATAAAGAATTTAGTTAAAACATTAACCAAAGAAAATCCAGGCTGTAAAAATAGTATTTTTACAGCTTTATGTAACAAGAGTTTTGATTAACCCAAATATTTAAGGAGTTTAGATATGCCAAACATTGAAAAAAATAACACAACGAGAAATTACCATGATCAGGTAATAATAAATAACGAATTAAAATTAAGAGAATTACAAAAAAAATTACCATGGTTTTGCAAGGATTTTTTTAGAGGAATTGAGCCTACTACTTCTTCCCGTACACGTATTGGTTATGGATATGATTTAATTGTTTTCTTTAATTATTTAAAGGAAAATAATCCTGATGCGGAAGATAAAGAAATCACCTCTCTACCACTGGATATTTTAGATAAAATTACTGCAACAGATATCGAAGAATATCTTGAATATTTAAAGTATTATGTAACTGAAGATGGCAAGGAGCATATTAACAAAGAACGTGGCATAATGCGAAAACTTGCCTGTCTTAGAACATTATACAAATACTTTTATAAAAAAGAGATGATTAAGACTAATCCTGCTTCTATTGTAAGTATGCCTAAAATCCATGAAAAGGAAATTATAAGATTAGACGCAGATGAAGTGGGCAATTTACTTGATGAAGTTGACACAGGCGATAAGCTAACGAAATCTCAACAGAAATTTCATGCTAAAACTAAAACACGAGATTTAGCAATATTGACTCTTCTACTTGGAACTGGTATTCGTGTTTCTGAATGTGTTGGTATTGACATAAATGATATTGATTTTAAGAATTCCGGTATAAAAATCCGTCGTAAAGGTGGCAACGAAACCGTTATTTACTTTGGTGAAGAAGTTGAAAAAGCTCTCTTAGACTATATTGAGGAAAGAAAATTAATTGTTCCTATATCCGGTCATGAAAATGCACTCTTTCTTTCTATTCAAAAAAAACGAATCGGTGTTAGAGCTGTAGAAAATTTAGTCAAAAAGTATTCTTCCTTAGTTACTAACTTGAAAAAAATTACGCCTCATAAATTGAGAAGTACCTATGGCACTGCTCTTTATAAGGAAACCGGTGATATTTATCTTGTAGCAGATGTTTTAGGTCATAAGGATGTAAATACTACAAAAAAACATTACGCAGCTATTGAAGACGAACGTAGACGCAAAGCCAGAAACGCCGTCAAACTAAGAAAAGATTAAAAAATAAGAAAATCTAAACATAATTTAATAAAAAAGCGATTCAAATACTACTCACAAAATATTACTACTCACAAATATTGTAAATATATAAAAAAATTGCCGCAAATGAATATGTGCGTTAAACATTTGCGGCTAACTAAAGATATATATGGTATAAAATAAAGGCAAGCTTTATTTATACTCGTTTGAATAATATGAAACAACTAAATAACTTCCACTGTTAATCTTATCGCTAACAAGATTATTATTCTTCTTAACCTCATCAATATAATCCTGTACAGATACATCACTATTAATTGTGTACTTCTGAGCAATAGATGTTAATGTATCACCTGGTTCAATCTGGTAACTTGTGTAATATTTATATAAAGGATTCTTACCTGTATTATTTGCATTCACATTATATAAATTAACAAATGTGGCACATATTAAAAACATTGCTATACATGTAACACCAACAATAACTATTCTTCTCCGTAACAGATTAACTCTTCTTTTCTTAATCACGTCTCTTCTGCCTGTATTCATTATATCTTCCTCCTCGCATAGCTCTTTTAGTATGTATTGCTTATCCCTTTGAGAACATCTGTTCTTGTTCTGTAATGTTATATTATCATCCGAACAAATGTTTGTCAATATATTTTCGAACATATTTTCGAAATCTTGTTGTTTTTTATCAGGAACTATGTTAATATTATCATATAGGTAGTCCCATAAATGGTACTTTTGAAAAAAGGAGGTAAAAAATTTTATGCCAGGAAAAATTAGTGAAAAGCAGCAATTGATTTTAGATTACATAAAAGAAGAAATTTTGAAAAAAGGTTATCCACCTACAGTTAGGGAAATATGTGAAAGAGTTGGCTTACGCTCTACTTCTTCCGTTCACTCACATCTTAATACATTAGAAGAGAACGGATATATAAGACGAGATCCTACTAAGCCACGTGCAATCGAAATAATTGATGATGAATTCGGTTTAACAAGAAGAGACATGACTAATATTCCAATTATTGGACGTGTTGCTGCCGGTGAACCACTACTTGCAGTTGAAAATATCGAAGATTATTTTTCTCTTCCTACAGAATTTCTACCTAACAATGAAACTTTTATTTTAAAGATTCAAGGTGAAAGCATGATTAATATTGGTTTTTATGACGGTGATTTTTTAATTGTAGAGAAGGTCAACTCTGCTAATAACGGAGACGTTGTAGTTGCTTTAATAGATGATTCGGTTACAGTTAAGACTTTTTATAAAGAAAATGGTTATATTCGTCTTCAGCCTGAAAATGACAATATGGATCCTATTATAGTTGATGATTGTACAATCGTTGGTAAAGCATACGCTTTATACCGTAAGATAGTTTAAGAAAAATAGTTTAAGAATCGTAAGACAGTATAAAAAGAATTTTAGAACTAATATAGTTGTAACGATTGCAATTATATTAAACTTATTGAATTAAAAGTTATATTAAGACAATTATATTAAATTAATTCTTTTAATAATTAATTCTTTTAATAATTGATTGTTTTATTATTATTTTATTATTATGAGGTATATAAAAAACGTAGTTTTTAGATGTTTAAAAACTACGTTTTTTACTTTATATAAGCTTTTAATTGCTTATTACTATAATGAAACAATAATATAATTATTTATATTGTTACTCATATTATCTGATTAATAAGCTAAGCATTTATCAAGGCTTTCAATAATTGCCTCTTTATCCATATCATGGCCAATAAATACAACCTTAATCATTCTGTCTCCTACTTCTTCGTCCCAATCATTTACCAATGTAGGATCTTCTTTCATCATTTTAGCTCTAACTCTACGAGGAGCTGTTGCAACCCACTGTCCCGCATTGCTAATGTTAATCTGTTTTCCTGCCTGTTCAAACATATATGCATCATTGTTATTTTCAGCAGCCCAGATAATACCTTTTGCTCTAATGATTGTTTTTGGCATTTCATCTAACCAGTCTTCAAATTTTTCTTTTGCAAATGGTTTTCTTCTGTAATATACAAAAGTTCCAATACCATATTCCTCAACTTCACCTTCTCCATGGTGATGATGGTGATGGTGTCCATGATGGTGACCTTCTTCATGGTCATGATGTTCGTGTTCATGGTCATCTTCTTCGTCATGATGATGTTTATGGTGCTCGTCCTCATGGTCGTGGTCGTGATGATGTTCATGTTCATGGTGATGGTGATGCTGGTGTTCTTCATGGTCATCTTCTTCATGATGTTCTTCATTATCAAATGATTCTAATTCCTGAATCCAACCTGCTGACATACTTGCCTGTTCGAAATCAAATCTCTTTGTATCAAGAATTTCATCAACATCAATTTCACCATAGTTAGTTTCAAACATAACAGCCTTAGGCTGAAGTGTTCTAATAATCGCTTTTACTTTAGCTAATTGTTCAGGTGTAACTGTGTCAACCTTATTTAAAATAATCGTATTACAGAATTCAATCTGCTGAATTAAAAGATTTTCAATATCTTCTTCATCAATATCATCTTTTACAAGATTGTCACCACAACCAAATTCGTCTGCCATTCTAGCTACGTCAACTACAGAAACGATATTATCAAGTCTTGCTAATTTTGCTCTCTTGTCATAAGAACCATCTAACATACAAATTGACTGAGCAATTGGAATAGGTTCGCAAATACCACTTGCTTCAATTAAAATATAGTCAAATTTTCCTGACTGTACCAAATCTATAATCTGATTAATTAAATCTGCACTTAATGTACAACATATACATCCATTCTGAAGAGGTACAAGATTCTGATCCTGTAATGTAGCCTGTCCGCCCTTTGCAATAAGAGATGCATCTACATTTACTTCACCAATATCATTAACGATAACGGCTACTTTATAACCCTTCTGGTTTGTAAGTACCTGATTTAATAATGTTGTTTTACCTGCTCCTAAATATCCTGTAAGTAATGTTACAGGAACCATTTCTCTTGCCATAATAGCACTTCCTTTCCTAGTATTACATATATTAATCTATAATAGTTTTATTAATTAAATATGAAATTTATTTTAAACTTAATTAACTAAATAAAATGCACTATATCCCGGCATTTTAAAGCATTCTCCTATTTCCATAGGCTTATTTGTAATTAAATCCGTATATGTGTGATTTTTCACTTCACAGTATGCATCAAAGGCATTTTCTTCTGCGTTAATGCAAACATAAACTGTTTCATTTTCAGTAGCGCGCTTAAAAATACACTGTTTATTTGTTAAAAGCACTGATGTAAAATCACCATAATTTAAGCCAACACTGTTTTTCTTTGCTGCACTTAAATTACTAATAAATTGTGTAAGTTCATTAAATTCCGGTTGGTCAAATGAAGGTCTAAGTGCAGGATCTCCCTGAGACTTATCTGCCTTTGTTCCCCATTCGCTGCCATAATAAACACATGGTATCCCCGGCATGCCAAACATTAAGGCATATATAAGTGGTAAATGCTTTTCATTTGTCAGAATGCTTGCAACTCTTGTAACATCGTGATTGTCCACAAAAGACAATAAATGTTTTCCTTTATACAATGTCCATTGCTCAGGTCCAAACTGACGTAGCAATGAATGATTAATCTCAAACATATTCATACTGTTAAAACTTGAATAAAGACCTTTATAACATTCATAATTTGTTGCTGAATTAAGCATTTCATCATTCATTCTCTGGTTATAGTCACCATGAAGCATTTCTCCAACTAAAAAGAAATCTTCTTTTAAAGAATCAACATGTCGTCTTAATCTTCTTAAGAAATCAAAGTCAAGGCAATATGCAACATCTAATCTGATACCATCTATGCCAAATTCATTTATCCAAAAAGAAACAGCATCTAATAAATATTCCACAACATCGTTATTTTGAAGATTTAATTTAACTAAATCATAGTTGCCTTCCCAACCTTCATACCATAAGCCGTCATTATAGTTGGAATTGCCGTTTAAGTCTATGTGAAACCAGTTTAAGTATGGTGAATTTTCTCTATTCTTACATACATCCATAAATGGTTCAAATCCACGTCCCACATGATTAAAAACACCGTCTAAAACAACTTTTATGCCATTATTGTGTAAGTCCTCACACAACCCTTTAAAATCTTCATTTGTGCCTAATCTTACATCTATCTTTTTGTAATCTCTTGTATTATATCCATGAGTATCTGACTCAAATAGCGGAGAAAAATAAATTGCATTTGCACCAACTTTCTTTATGTGTGGAATCCAGTCATGTATTTTTTTAATACGATGCTGTAAGTTGCCATCATTTTCCAAAGGTGCGCCACAAAATCCTAAAGGATATATTTGATAAAAAACACTTTCATATGCCCACATTTTTTTTCCTCCTAATAAATACAATAATATACTGAAAATTATATAAACAAATATATCTAACGTTAAAAATACAATATCTTAAATTTTAAACTATTTAATTATTAATATAATTTTAAAAACTAATATTATAAAAGAAACGTTATCTAAATTTCTATACATAATTTTATAAATCTGTAACTTCCAAATGTTTTCCATCACGCCAGATTCTTTCTAAATCATAGAATAATCGGTCTTCTTCATTGAAAACATGAACAATAATATCACTAAAATCCATTAATATCCAATTAGCGTTATCAAAACCTTCAATATGTTTTGGCTTGCAGTCAACTTTATACATTTCTTCTTCAACGCTGTTAGCTAATGCCTTAACCTGATTTTCGTTATTACCACCTGCAATAATGAAATAATCAGCTAAAGTTGAAATTTCTGAAATATCAATAATTGAAATATTAATTCCCTTTTTCTCATCTAATGCATTATATGCAATTTTTGCTAATTCTCTTGATTCCATTTTATTCTCCTAATTTGTTTTTATAGTAGTCAAATGCTTTCTGCGTATAGCTGTCAATAATTTGATTTTTACTTTTCAAATAATCCAATGTATCTTTTAAAATACTATAAGTCAGCAAATCTAAATTTTGAAGCGAAATACTTCTTAGATATTCTAAATTAGGCTGCACAATTCTACCTGGTTCAATATAGTCAGCACAGAAAATTATTTTTTCTAAATCAGACATGTTTTCCTTACCGGTAGTATGCCAAATAACAGCATTTAAAACATTCTCATCTACTATACCATATTTTGTTTTTGCAATAAAAGCGCGAACTTTTCCATGTAGAAGAT
>NZ_DBLZZO010000028.1:0-34898 GCF_057858645.1 Eubacterium sp. | reverse complement strand
TGATAAAAAATAAATACGCCGATGTGGCTCAATTGGCAGAGCAGCTGATTTGTAATCAGCAGGTTAACGGTTCGAGTCCGTTCATCGGCTTTCTTGGAAAGGCTGTTCGCTTTCTAAGTTATTATGGGCAGATTCCCGAGTGGCCAAAGGGGGCAGACTGTAAATCTGTTGGCACCGCCTTCGAAGGTTCGAATCCTTCTCTGCCCAGTATTGCAAACAAGCAAGAAAAGAAATATAATAGAATAACAGCGCGGGGTGGAGCAGTCTGGAAGCTCGCCGGGCTCATAACCCGGAGGTCATAGGTTCAAATCCTATTCCCGCAACTCAATGCCCAGTTAGCTCAGTTGGTAGAGCAGAGGACTGAAAATCCTCGTGTCTCTGGTTCGATTCCGGAACTGGGCATTTGTTATGTGAAACTGTAGATGTTACCCGGTAATGTCTACAGTTTTTCTTTTATGTTAAAATGATAAAAGTTAAAAGTAAAAGAGTGATACAGATATGTTAATAGGTACATAAATGAATAGTATTTAGTCAATAATGAAGTTTTGTATAAAATAAATTTTCCGATTGATTTTGAATAAATAATGATATATGTTCTTAATTATGGGAAAAATATAAACTATATGCTAAAATAAAAAAGCAAATATAGAAAAGCAAATATAAAAAGAAAATATAAAAAGAAAATATAAAAAGAAAATATAAAAGAATATATAAAATAATATATAATAGGAAAGAAAATTAATATTAAGTAACACTAAAGCATTTTTATATATAGAAAAACGAAAAGGATGAGAAAAATTGGAAAAAGATACAAACAGAATAAATCGAAATAGAGTTTTATACAGATTTTATTCAGGGAGAATTAAAAGAGATATTAACAATTTTGTTAAATGGATTGTTTTGGCAATTATTGTAGGAGTTGTAGTTGGTGGAGCAAGTAGTTTTTTTGCCGGTTGTATAAAGCTGGTTACAAAAACAAGAGGTGAAAATCCATGGCTTTTTTTATGCTTGCCTATAGCAGGACTGGTTATTGTTTTTATGTATCAGAAGATTGATAAGTATGATGGCGGAACGAATCAGGTTTTATCAACGATTAGATCGAAAGATGATGTGCCTCTTAGATCAGCTCCTTTGATATTTGTGGCAACATTGCTTACTCATTTAACCGGTGGCTCTGCAGGAAGAGAAGGAGCGGCAATCCAATTTGGCGGAAGCATTGGAAATCAGTTGGGAAGAATTGTGCATTTAGATGAGTTTGACCATCATGTTATGGTAATGTGCGGTATGAGTGCGGCATTCTCGGCTGTTTTCGGTACACCGATGGCGGCTGCGGTGTTTGCAATGGAGGTTGTTAGTGTTGGTGTAATGTATTATGCTGCGTTGCTTCCATGTGTTGTTGCATCAATTATTGCTTCAGAATTTGCTGCGGGTATAGGGATTCATCCGGAATCCTTTCATGTTGTAAATATTCCGGAACTTAGTGTTGAAAGTGGCATTAAAATGTTAATAATAGCTGCCGGGTGTGGTTTGATTAGCATTTTGTTTTGTGTAGCTTTAAAATTTGCTGCAGGGATGTATACAAAATATTTGAAAAATCCTTATATAAGAGTATTTGTTGCAAGTTTAATTGTTATTGGAATTACGATTCTTTTGAATACGAAAGATTATATGGGAGCCGGAAGTGAATTAATCGCGAGAGCTATTGAATATGGAAAAGTACGCCCATTAGATTTTTTCTGGAAAATTATTTTGACGGCAATCACAATGCGTGCAGGATTCAGAGGTGGTGAAATTGTACCGGCTTTTTGTGTAGGAGCAACATTTGGCTGTCTGGCAGGACAGATTTTAGGATTTCCACCGTCACTTGCTACAGCTTCAGGAATGGTAGCTGTTTTTTGTGGTGTTACAAACTGTCCAATCACATCTATGTTAATAGCCTTTGAATTGTTTGGATTTGCCGGAGTATCATATTATCTGATAGCCATTGCTGTTAGTTACTCGTTATCAGGATATTACAGTTTATACAAAGATCAGACAATTGTTTATTCAAAATACAAGGCAAAGTATGTAAATAAAAAAGCAAGGTAATGAAAAATTGTAATGAAAGAATTGTGATTAAAGAACGGCAGTAGATAAAAGAATATGAAATAGCAAAACTTATTAGAGAGTTGATGCCATCAATGGAAATGACAAGAATGGTAAGCTCAGGAACTGAGTCGGTAATGAGTGCCATCACAGTTTGAGGCAATGTTTATTTCGGTGGCACATACTAAGGAAGATTTGGAAAAAACAGCAGAAATTATTAGAAAATATAAGGCGGTGTAATATGGAAAATATAAAAGATTTAGTTATTATTGGAAGTGGTCCCGCAGGACTTTCAGCGGCAGTATATGCCAGCAGGGCAATGATAGACCAGGTAGTTATAGAAAAAGAAATGTTTAGTGGCGGTCAGATTGTTACGACAGACAGAATTGATAATTATTTAGGTTTGTATGGTGAAAACGGTTATGATTTGTCCGTTAAGTTCAGACAACATGCAGATGAATTAAAGGTGCCATTTGTAGAGGGACAGGTTACATCTATAGAAGATAAGGGCGAGATAAAAGAAATAACATTGGTAAATGGTGACGTTATAAATACAAAAGCCATAATAATTGCAACAGGTGCAAAACACAAAGTGCTTGGTGTAAAAGGCGAAAAAGAATTAACAGGAGCAGGCGTTTCATATTGTGCCACATGTGATGGAGCCTTCTTTAGAAATAAAACAGTAGCAGTTGTTGGTGGCGGCGACGTTGCCCTTGAAGATGCTTTATATCTTGCAAACATTTGCGAAAAAGTTTATCTCATTCATCGAAGAAATGAATTAAGAGGAGCAAAAATCTTACAGGATAAAGTTTTAAAAAATGAAAAAATTCAGTTTATGCCTGAATATCAGGTAAGGGAAATTGCAGGTAACAACAAGGTAGAAAAAATTACTTTATTTAACAAGGCAAATGAAACTATGGAATTAGAAGTTTCAGGAATATTCATCGCTGTTGGTATGGAACCCCAGTGTGATTTTGCAAAAGGTGTTGTGGCAACAAACGAAAATGGCTACGTCATAGCAGGAGAAGATTGCAGAACTAATATAGACGGAATATACGCAGCAGGGGATATTAGAACAAAAAGCTTGCGACAGGTAGTAACTGCTGTAGCAGATGGAGCTGTGGCAATTAACTCATTGGAGCAGGACAGAAATAAATAGAATTGTTAGTTAGGTGAATTAGTGGAAGTTGAAAGAGGGATTAATGATAATACATTATTGTCAAAATTAAAAGAAGAAAAGGTGATAAAGTTAAAAGGTGGAATTTATCATCAGACACAAATCAAGTTAGCTTATAATTGATTATTTTTAAAGAGTGTCTAAAAAATAATATTGTGCCTTTCATCATAGAAGATGATTTGAAAATGTTTTACTATCGTGGATTAAAAGAATGGAACAATGGAAAAGGTTATTTAACGGACACGTGTTTAACAGCACAGGATAGACACAAGGTTTATTTGGATTATTTTCAAATTGAATATAAGTAAAAGTTAAAAAAACGACATGAACGTCAAAAAAACAACGTTTATGTCGTTTTTTTCGACGTTCGTGCAAATTGTATTGAAAACAAATAAGAATGTGAGTATACTGTGATGCGTATCAAAGCTTTGAACAAAAGAAAAATTATGAAAAAGAAGGGAAGTTTATCATGAGAGTAAAAAAGGAATTACATTTGTATTAATTTTAACACTAATTATTGTTATTCTGGTGGATACCAAAGTGCATATAAGGAATATAATCTTCCAAAGACACCATATAGTAAGGTTGTCAAGTTACCTGAAAAATGGAGAGCAGTTGCAGTTGACAGTGCGGAGGTAGGAGCAACACAATTTGTTACATTAAAGAGAGGGACAGGAAAATGGAAAGTTTCACTACAATGTAATCCTGTTTTAGCAGCATATTAAAATAGAAATATATTATTAATGTAATTATATTTTGAAATAAAAAATATATACATTGAAATTTGGCGAGTACAGTTGTATTGTATTAGTTGTATAATGAGATAAATGTATGAGTAACACATTATTTTTAAACATAGGAGTAGGAGGAAAAAATGAAAGAGTACATAAAGACAATTATAGCAATCATTTCGCTTATAATTGCAGATTTAACAAATAATGTCATTGGCAAATTTATTAAAGTTGCCAATAGTACATATAATATTAAACCATTTTGGTTTTCTGTTATTGGGGCTATTGTGGTAATTGCAATTTTTATTGAATTAAGTGTAAAGGTAAATAGCAAAAGCAAAATTGCACTTATAGTTGAATTTATAATTGCAGTTATCAATTTCGGCTATACCGTATTTCAGTACATTCATCATGGCACAATGCTTTTGGGAATTGTAGCAACATGTGTTATTATAATTGATAGTATTTATTGCTTAATCTTGAATTTAAAGAAAAGAAACGCTTAGATTGTAACATTACATTTTTGAGAAAAATACAATTTAATATTCATGTGTAGGAAAAAGCGACATTTATGTCGTTTTTTCTGTATATAAGTAAAACATTGATGAAAAGTTAAAGAGTTTAGGTATTAATCTAACAAATTAAAAGGTATCAAACACAGTTTATAAAGACATGCCTAAATTAGGAAAATTGTCCAAAAAGTGGATAAAAAAGAATTATTAAATTATAGGAGAATTCATTTAATGAGAGAATATGTAAAACTTTCCATAACTTTTTACAAGGAAAAAGCGGGAAGAAGAAAAATTAAAAAGGAGAAAGAACTACGTGAAAAATTAAAACCTTACATTGTGGGGGATGGTGGTTTGGTTTTGGGCTTCTATTACAAGTTGGACACAGCTAATGAGATATATTCTCAAGTATTGAAGTTCGCTAGGAATAAGCGGTGTGTAGATTTACATATAGAATACATTAATGAGTATACTACTGCTGAATTGGAGAGAGCAAAGTGTTTTCTATTAAGACCTAAGAAAACTTATGTACAAAAAAAGAAATAGTCATGAACATATAGTTGTGGATTCGGCTATAGATTTTTCAGAATATGACATGTACAAAACACTACAGTATTATGATGGGGAACAAAAGATAATTTTAAGCCCCAAACTGTATAGGCTTATTAAGCAGTTTATAAAAGTTCAGGAGATTACACCAATTTTTTAATATTTTCTTGACAAAGTAGAACTATGATATTATAATCCTATATAGTTGATAGGAAATAAAGGAATTGATTTTTTATTGATATTTATATAAAATATAGTGGTTGGTCAAAGTAGGTGATGCATCTGCTAAGGTAATCCACAATGCAGAATATAAATTTCAAAAGAGAATTTCTTTATAATCTACATTAATTTTGTAAGTAAGTTAGTTAGGAGGAAATTTTGATGAGTACAGTGAATACATTAATTAATAATAGTTGCTGTTGTTGTATGATGTGTTGTCACCAGGATTATGTCATACCTTATTTGTACTTGTCAGAAATTAGAAACTAATTTGTCAAATAAATATGATCACAATCTTGGGAAGTTATAATTAAACTTCCCAATTTTTATGCAGATAAATCATACTATTCAGATATGCAATAAAAACAATAAAGAGAAAGGAAGTTTAACAGTGGATATTGAATTTATACAAGAATATATACCTATGTATGTTGAAGCAGCTAAATTAACTTTAGGCATAGCTGTTGTGGGAATTATAATTTCCGTAGTAGTAGGACTTATTTGTGCAAATATACAATATTATAAAGTTCCTGTATTAAAAAGAATAGTTTCTATTTATATAGAGCTATCAAGAAATACACCACTTATTGTACAGTTATTTTTATTATACTTTGGCTTGCCAAAGGCAGGCATTGTACTTGATTCAGTAACATGTGCCATTGTAGGTCTTGGATTCTTAGGTGGCAGTTACATGGCTGAAAGTTTTAGAAGTGGTTTGGAATCAGTTGACAAGACACAGTTAGAGTTAGGGTTAAGCATAGGTCTTACACAGCCACAGATTATGAAAAACATCATAATTCCACAGGCGATGTCAGTGTCGGTACCCGCAATTTGCGCAAACATTATTTTTCTTATTAAGGAAACATCAGTGTTTAGTGCAGTAGCACTGGCAGACCTAATGTATGTGGCAAAAGACCTTATAGCCCTTTACTATAAAACAGATGAAGCATTATTAATGTTGGTAGTGGCATATTTAATTTTGTTATTACCTATATCAATTATTGCTACAATACTTGAAAGGAGATTAAGATATGCAGGATTTGGGAATTAGAGTCCTCTTTATGGGTGACAATTTTGCAAGACTTCTTTCAGGACTTTGGGTTACAGTTAGAATTTCATTAATTTCAGTTGTACTTTCAATTATATTAGGTGTACTTCTTGGAATGGTGATGACAATTAAGAACCCGGTTACAAAAGCCTTAACAAAAATTTATTTGGAATTTGTAAGAATTATGCCACAGCTTGTTTTACTGTTTTTAGTTTATTTCGGTTTAACAAAATCTTTCGGAATAAATTTATCAGGGGAAGCATCTTCAATAATTGTATTTACAATTTGGGGAACTGCTGAAATGGGAGATTTAGTAAGAGGTGCATTAATATCAATTCCAAAGCATCAGTATGAAAGTGGTGAGGTTATTGGATTAAACAAAATACAGATTTACAGATATATTATTATTCCACAGACATTGAGACGTTTAATTCCATTAGCAATTAACCTTACAACAAGAATGATTAAAACAACTTCTTTAATTGTTTTAATTGGCGTTGTAGAAGTAATGAAGGTTGCACAGCAGATTATTGAGGCAAACAGATACACAGCACCGGATGCAGCTTTGTGGATTTATGGAACAATATTTTTTCTATATTTTATTGTTTGCTGGCCTATTTCATTGTTGGCAGGCAGACTTGAGAAAAAATGGAAGGATTAAGGTGAAAAGATTTGAGTGAAAAAGAGAAACTGTTAGAAATACAGGATTTAGTAAAAGATTATGGTAATGGCCCGGTGTTAGATAAAGTATCACTGGATGTATATAAAGGAGACGTTATTGTTTTAATAGGACCATCAGGATGTGGAAAAAGTACACTTCTCAGATGTATCAATGGTCTTGAAGAAATTCAGTCAGGAAAGATTTTATTAGACGGTAACGAAATCACAGGTAAAAAAGCAAACTGGAGAGAGGTCAGACAGAAAATAGGTATGGTATTTCAAAGCTATGACTTATTTCCACACATGACAGTTCTTGATAATGTAATATTAGGACCTGTGAAAGCACAAAAAAGAAATAAGCAGGAAGCAATCAAAGAAGCTGAACAGTTGCTTGATCGAGTTGGACTTTTAAATAAGAAAGATTCATATCCAAGACAGTTGTCAGGTGGACAAAAGCAAAGAGTAGCCATTGTAAGAGCTTTAATAATGCATCCTGAAATAATTTTATTTGATGAAGTTACAGCAGCATTAGATCCTGAAATGGTTAGAGAAGTATTAGACGTTATGTTAGAACTTGCAAAACAGGGTTCAACAATGTTAATTGTTACTCACGAAATGGAATTTGCGAAAGCTGTAGCAGATAAGATTGTTTTCTTAGATGGAGGAAACATTGTAGAAACAGGAGAACCAAAAGAGTTCTTCAGCAATCCGAAAACAGAACGTGCAGGAAAATTCCTAAACACATTTGTTTTTGAATAGAAATTTGAATAAAGCATTTGCAAAATCGAATATTTCTGAAGCACTTATATGATTATAAGAAAGTGTTTCGGAGCCAATTGGTTGATTAAGATAATTTGATTTAATTATTCAAATCAGACAGGAATTTTGTTGAAACCGCTGGTATATATTTGTTGGGCAATCGAAAGTGCTTGGAGCCCGTCGGTTCATCAAGGCAGCGTAGTCGGCTTGATAGAACCGCTACGAGGCGGAGGCAGCGGGAGCGTGCTTTCGATGACTGACAAATATATATCAGCGGTGGAACAACGAAAGTGATTTTCGATAATCATATAAGTGCTTCAGAAAGAAGATTTGGCAAATGATTTTATAAAATAAAAAATTAATAACAAAAAGGAGAGAGAATTATGAAGAAGAAAATTTTAGCATTAGCATTAGCAGCAGTTTTAGTTGTGACAGGATTAACAGCATGCGGTTCAAAGAATGATGCAAAAACAGACAACGGTAAGGTTTACCGTACAGTTGATGAAATCAAGAAAAGCGGCACAATCAAAATTGGTGTATTCAGCGACAAGAACCCATTCGGTTACGTAGATGAAAAAGGTGAGTATCAGGGATACGATATTTACTTTGCAAAGAGAATAGCAAAAGACTTAGGCGTTAAGTTAGAATTTGTTTCAACAGAAGCAGCTAACAGAGTTGAATATTTAAAGACAGGTAAGGTTGATATTACACTTGCAAACTTTACAGTAACAGATGAACGTGCAGAGTCAGTTGATTTCGCACTTCCATACATGAAAGTTGCATTAGGTGTTGTATCACCAGACAAGGCACTTATTAAGTCAGTTGATGATTTAAAAGGCAAGAAACTTATTGTTGCAAAGGGAACAACAGCAGAAGCTTACTTCGAAAAGAATTACCCTGATGTACAGTTAGTAAAATTTGACCAGTATACAGAGACTTACAATGCTTTATTAGACGGCAGAGGAGATGCAATGTCAACAGATAACACAGAAGTGTTAGCTTGGGCTCTTAAGAACAAAGGCTTCTCTGTAGGAGTTCAGTCAATTGGAGAAACTCAGACAATTGCACCTGCTGTATCAAAGGGTAACAGCTCATTATTAAAATGGCTTAACGATGAAACAAAGGCATTAGCAAAAGAAAAATTCTTCCACAAGGATTACAAGGAAACACTTGAACCTGTATATGGTGACCAGGTAAATCCTGACGACCTTGTTGTTGAAGGTGGAAAAGTAGAATAAATTAGCAATTAAAATTATATTAAGTAATAAGTAGTGGTGGTGTTAGAAAATAACATCACCACTATTGTATATATGGAAAAAATTATGTAGACTAATGTATAGAAAAAAAGCTATTTATGCTATATATTATTGTATATGAACAATGGATTTACGCAAAAGAGAAATTCAAAAAAGAATATACAATAAAAATTGGTTAAATTACTAACAATGACAAATATACGAAATTACAAATGAATTAATATTGGTGCTAAAGAATATTTAGGATTATAATTGACAAAATTAACAGAAAAGAGATGACAGAAATGAATATTTATATTGCAAGACATGGCGAGACAATTTGGAACAAGTCAAGACTACTTCAGGGAAGCAAAGATATTGAATTATGCGATGACGGTAGAGCGATTGCATACGAGAGAGCAAAACAAATAGCAGATGTTGACTTCGACATTGTGTACAGTTCACCATTGAAAAGAGCCTACGAAACAGCCTGTATACTAAGAGGTGATAGGGATATACCGATTATTAAGGACGACAGATTAAGAGAAGTGAACTTTGGAATTAATGAAGGAAAATGTTCCTTGGAGTTAAAGAAAGATAAGAACAGTCCAATATACAAATTTTTCGAGGACCCGGGCAATTATCAGCCACCGGAAGGTGGAGAGTCGCTACATGATGTGTGCAAGAGAACCAAAGAGTTTATGGAAGAAATTATTGAGCCACAGAAAGATAAGTTAAGCAATGTTCTTATTGCAGGGCATGGCGCAATGAATAAAGGAATAATGTGTCATGTTTTAAATCATCCTATTAAGGAATATTGGAGTGGCGGTCTGCAGAAAAACTGTGGTATCATCATTGTTAAGTTAGATGAAAATGGTTATGAAAAAATAGGCGAAATATAAAATTAAAAAAGAAATATGAAATTAAGAAAAAATAAGCGTACTAAAAGGTAACTGTTATTAAGTTAGTAATGGCGATTGATCTTTTGATACGCTTATTTGTTGCACTAAAAAGAGGCTTATGCTAAAATAGAAAATAATTATGGGTTTTTGTACCTATTTGAAAAAATGCTGAGGTATAAGGTGTATGTTAAATAACGAAAAAATTACTTTAATGACAAAATTGTCACTATACGAACAGAAAAATGGAAAAAAAGAAATAAAATCAAGCAAGTATTTTAAAAGTGATTATATGTTATTAAAAATGGTAAGTTCATTTTTTTGTATAACATTTGCTTACTTACTTTGCTTAGCATTATGGATTATGTACAGCTCAGACAGAATGATATCCACGCTGACAACTACAGGAAAAATAATAGCATTGGTTACTGTTTTAGTAATTGTTTACATTGCAGCAACTGTGGTGTACATGATGTTTAGTTATGCATTTTTTTCACATAAGTTTAGGAAAACAAGAAAGAACCTTAAAGAATACAACGGAGATTTGAAAACACTCCATAGAATACAAGAGTTAGAATATGATGCGATTATTAATGAATTAGAAGAAGGAGGCAGGGAAGAATAATGACATCCCTTATTGAGTTAAAAGAGAAGATTAAAAATTTTTATGGTAGTTATGAATTTGTAGTTAGACCAATTATAAGATTCCTTGCCGGATTGATTTCATTACTACTTATAAAGGCAAACGTAGGTTATATGGATTTGTTATCCTCATGGATTGTAGTGCTTGGCGTAGCTGTTATATGCGCATTCCTTCCTTGGGGAACCATTACTTTAGTTTTGGCTGTGGATATAGTTATGAATATATTTGCAGTATCTGTGGAACTTGGTGGTATGGTTGCAATCATAATGATAATTATGTTTTTGCTATTTTTCAGATTTTCACCAAAACAGGGGATGCTTTTAGTATTTGTGCCTTTGGCATTTTTCTTAAAAATCCCTTATATAGTACCTATTATTGCCGGTTTGGTTTGTACTCCGGCAGCAGTTGTTTCGGTTATATTTGGAACAATTATCTACTATATAATTTATATAATTAGTGAGAATCTTTCTGCTTTAACAGGAAGCTCAAGGGGAGCAATAAGCACTGCAAACATTAATTCAATTATTAATATGATTAACAGTAACACTGAAATGATTTTGGCAATTATAGCCTTTACAATTACAACATTGGTAGTTTATTCAATTAAAAGATTATCAATTGACAATGCGTGGACAATTGCCATAATTACGGGAAGTGTGCTTGAATTTGTTGTTATTTTAGTTGGCAATTTAGTCTTAAAAAATGACAATTCAGTTGCATGGACGGTCATCGGAACACTTATTTCATTGGTGATTGCCTTTGTAGTGCAGTTCTTTGTATTTTCAGTGGACTATTCAAGAACTGAGCATACACAGTTTGAAGATGATGAGTATTACTATTACGTTAAGGCTGTACCAAAGATGAATGTGGCAGCACCTGAGATGAATGTAAAGAGAATCAATGCTCAAAGAAGAAAAAAAGGAAAAGGAAACAAGAGAGCTTAATTTAATACTTTTTATGGGACAGCAAAAAGTTTACTTATATTTCATAAAATAAATATATTTAAGTGAAATAAATATGTTGGTGGAAAAGTATAATTAAGTAATAATATAGATATTTATTGGTTTTGAATAAGAAGAAAGGAGAGAACAGTGGGAACAGCATTAGATTATATACATAATTTTTTTGAAAAATATCTTACAATTCCGGAGATATATCCAAGTGATATTTTTGAAATTGTCACTATTTCCGTACTTTGCTATTATGTAATCTTATGGTTTAGAAAAAGTAGAGCCTGGACTTTACTAAAGGGAATTTTTATGATTGTTATTTTTATGGTAATAACAACTATTTTCCACCTCACAACTCTTCAATGGATTATAAATAAAACATTAAGTGCAGGAATAATAGCAATTGTAATAATTTTCCAGCCTGAACTTCGTAGAGCGTTGGAAGAATTAGGAAAGAAAAATGTATTCTTCAAATTGTTCAAATTAGGAAATAATTTAGAAGGTGAGAGATTTAGTGACAAGACAATCGAAGAAATTACAAGAGCAACTCTCGAAATGGCAAAGGTAAAAACTGGAGCGTTGATGGTAATTTCAAGAGATCACGACTTAAGCCAGTATATTGAAACAGGAATCAGACTGGACGCAAGAATTACAAGCCAGTTGCTTGTAAATATCTTTGAGAAGAACACACCATTACACGATGGTGCAGTTGTTATTGAAGGAGACAGAATTACAGCGGCAACATGTTATTTGCCATTATCAGACAGCATATCCTTAAGCAAGGATTTAGGTACAAGACATAGAGCAGGACTAGGCTTAAGCGAAGTTAGTGACTGTGTTGTTATTATTGTGTCTGAAGAAAATGGTAGTATTTCCATTGCAAGAGATGGCAAGCTTATAAGATATGCAGACACCGCAGTATTGAAAAATGAATTAATAAAGGCCCAGGACAAAGTTGAAACAAAAGATAAGAAGAAATTTTGGAAAGGAAGGGACCGCAATGAAAAAAATGATCATGAAGATTAAAGAATCATTAACACATAATGTAGGCGTTAAAATTGTTGCGGTGATTATTGCCACATTAATTTGGCTTACTGTAATAAATATAACTGACCCTGAAAAAACTGTAGTTATATATGGTGTACCGGTAACGGTGACACATGAAGAGGCTATTAGTGATTTGGATATGGTATATGAAGTTAAAAACAATAAATATGTAAACATAACTATTTCAGGCAAAAGATCTGTTGTTGGAAAATTATCAGCAGATGATTTTAAGGCTATTGCTTCTTTAAAGGAACTATCAAAAGTTAATTCAGTTCCAATTGAAGTATCAGCTAAGCAGGGCTCAATTGCCAGAAAAGTGACCATTGAGAAACAGTCTATGCAAACTTTGATGGTTAATGTTGAACAGATAGAAAAGCAGAATTTTGATGTTCATGTTGAGTATAGCGGAAGTGCTGCTTCAGGCTATGTAGCAAATGGTTATACCCTTTCAAAGAATACTATTTCTATTAAGGCACCTACTTCAATATT
The DNA here is from genome assembly GCF_057858645.1 of Eubacterium sp. Lineage (NCBI taxonomy): Bacteria > Bacillati > Bacillota > Clostridia > Eubacteriales > Eubacteriaceae > Eubacterium > Eubacterium sp. The sequence goes on along the minus strand of NZ_DBLZZO010000028.1, from coordinate 21,898 downwards.
GAAGAATATTTCAAAGGTAGTGGCTGAATGTGAACTAGAAGGCAATAGTACAACCTTTACAAAGAAATGCCCATTAGTTATGTATGACAATGATGGTAATGTTATCAAAACAGGTCATGTAACAATGTCCAGCAAAAAAGTTGAGGTAACAGTAGATATTGCCCAGGAAAAAGAAGTACCTGTTGAACTTGGAAAAATTGGCAATCCACCTGAAGGCTATGAAGTAAAGAGCACCTTGCTTTCAACAAACAAAGTTAAGTTAGTTGGTAGCAGTGATGTGTTAGCTACAATTGATAAGATAACATTAAGTGATGATATTGATATATCAAAAGAAACTGAAAATTATTCAAAAACTATTGATTTAACAAAATACATTCCTGAAGGAGTAACTATTTCAGATGGTTCTAACGTTACAGTTGAAATAGAAATAAGTAAATTAGCAACTAAGAAAATTACTATAAAATCTTCAAATATTAAAATTATAAATGAAGATAATACTAACGCTAAGGTATTAGATAGTGTTAAGTTCACAGTGCAGGGTGATAGTGATGCAATATCTAAACTAAAAACAAGTGATATTACGGCAACTATCAATGTAGAAAAGTTAGCAACAGGAAAACATAATGTTGTAGTTCAGCTAACTTTACCTGACAAAGTAATTGTAACTGAAGAGGTAAAGGTACCGGTTGAAATTAAAGAAAAAGATGTTACAGCAACCGGTAAAGAGTAAACAGGAGGAAAGGTTTTATGAGTACAATTTTAGTAGCAGGTGGCGCAGGTTATATTGGAAGTCATACTTGTGTTGAATTATTAAATGCAGGTTATGATGTAGTAGTTGTGGACAATTTAAGTAATTCTTCAAAGGAATCACTTAACAGAGTTAAACAGATTACAGGAAAAGACGTAAAATTCTATGAGGCAGATGTTGCAGACCAGCCAAAGATGAGAGAAATCTTTGAAGAAAATAAAATTTTTGCAGTAATCAATTTTGCAGGCTTAAAAGCAGTAGGCGAGTCTGTAGAAAAGCCATTAGAATATTATAAGAATAATATTTCAGGAACAATAAATATGTGTGAAGTTATGAGAGAATATGGTGTTAAGAATATTATATTCAGCTCATCAGCAACAGTTTACGGTGATCCTGAAGAAGTACCTATTACAGAAGAATGTCCAAAGGGCCAGTGTACAAATCCTTATGGTTGGACAAAGTCAATGCTTGAGCAGATTTTAACAGATATTCAGAAAGCAGATCCTGAATGGAATGTTATTTTACTTCGTTACTTTAATCCAATTGGTGCACATAAGAGTGGCTTAATGGGTGAAGATCCAAATGGTATACCAAACAATTTAATGCCTTATGTAATGAAGGTTGCAATTGGTCAGTTGCCACAGGTTAATGTTTTTGGAAATGATTATCCAACACCTGATGGCACAGGCGTAAGAGATTACATCCATGTTGTAGATTTAGCAGACGGTCATGTTAAGGCAATTAAGAAGATTGAAGAAAATCCTGGTCTTAAGATTTACAACTTAGGTACAGGAAAAGGATACAGCGTACTTGATGTAATTAACAATGTAAGTAAGGCTGTAGGAAAAGAAATTCCGTATGTAATTGCACCAAGAAGAGCAGGCGATATTGCTGAATGTTATTCAGATGCAACATTAGCTAAGGAAGAACTTGGCTGGGAAGCTAAAAACGGAATCAAGGAAATGTGCGAAGATTCATGGAATTGGCAGAAAAAGAATCCAAATGGATATAATGATAAATAAATAAATAAAAAACATATGATAGGAGAAAGCCGGTGAGTTCTAATAAGACTATTAAAAATCCAGGTAAACAATTAAAAAAACTAAAGATATTCAGAAGAATAATGACTACCTTAGAAGTGATTTTTGGAATAATTTTTATTTCAGTTGCAGTGGTTATGTTTGTACCAGGTGTTAAAACAGAATTGGTAAAAGCAGCAGCAACAACTTCTATAGGAAAGAAGTTTATATCCTGGATGGGAAGCAAGGCGTATGCAGACAGCGTATTAGATAAGAATTTTAACAGCAAGAATTTAAAGACTAACAAATTAAAATACAACTATTCACAGGAATACACAAACTTTGTTTTGTTTGGTGTAGATTCAAGAGAAGGTGAAGTTGACACATCAAACAGTGATTCTATTTTAATTGTTAGTATTCACAACACAACAAAAGAAGTTAAGATGGTATCTGTTTACAGAGACACAATGCTTGGAATTTGTGACAAGACAGGAACAATTAACCAATATTTCAAAGTTAATTCAGCATATTCTTACGGTGGTCCGGAAGGAGCCATTAACACTTTGAATTTGAATTTAGATTTGGATTTGAAAGATTATGTAACAGTTAACTTTGGTGGAGTTGCAGACATCATTACAAAATTAGGTGGTATAACAGTTAATTTAACTGACGATGAACTTGCACAGCTTAACCACCATTTAAAGAGTACAATTAGCTCAACAGGTCGGTATGCACCACAGGTTGCACACAGCGGAAAAAATATTAAGTTAAATGGAATACAGGCAACAACATATTGTAGAATACGAAAAGCAACATTCTACGATCCAAAGACAGGCGAACCTGTTTCAGACGATTTCGGAAGAGCAGCACGTCAGCGTTCTGTAATGGAAAAATTAGTAGAAAAAGCTAAAAAAGCCGGCGTAAGCGAACTTCAGGGAATGGTTGAAACAGTATTAAATGATAAAAATGCAAAGGGACAGATTATTACAACAAGTTTTAAATTTGATGAAATTGTTAATTTGTTACCAATCATTTTTGATTTTAAGTTGTCAGGAAGTACAGGTTTCCCATCAACATTACAGACAGGAACATTTGATGGCACAAGTTATGTTGTGGCAAGTGGTTTAAGCAATAATGTTTCTAAATTGCATGAGTATCTTTATGGTGAAAAGAATTATGTTCCTACAGAGAATGTTAATTCTGTAGATTATGCAGTAACTTCAAAAACAGGAATTAGTGAAAACAGCGCAGGATTTAATCCAACAGAAAAAGTAGATGGAACTTCTACTTCTAAAGATGGCAAGCAGCCGGAAACAACTGAAAGTAGCTTTGAATATGATGACAAAGGAAAAAGTGATTTTTACTAAAACGTTTTATTTTAACATTTAAAACACAAAATAATCACATATCGACTTTATACTTCTAGATATACGATAAACAATAAAGTGTGAAAGGAGATTGGTTACCATGTCAGAGCAGAATACAAACGGATATTATGAAAACGGTGACAATAATAATTACTATCAGAATCAGGATAACAATAATTATTATAACAACCAGGACAGCAACCAAAATAATGGACAGAACAACAAAAAAAATAATAAAGGAATGATAGCAGTAATAATAGCTGTAGCAGCAGTAGTTATTATAGTTGGATGTACTGCAGCAATTACTTTTATTTTAGGCGTAAACTCAGGGACAACAAATATTTCATCAACAAAGGAAACAACTGCTGAGAAGTATGCTGATATAGGATCAACTAATTCTACTGATACTTCAGATTCATCAAGTACGTCAGGTTCAGTTGTTGTAACAGATGTATCAAAAGTGGTTAGTAACACAATGCCATCAATTGTTGCAATTACAAGTACAACAGTTATGCAGTCAAATAATTATGATTCAATTTATGATTATTACTTTGGCGGCGGTGATGGAAACAGCAAAGGTAGCACATACGAACAGCAGGCAGCAGGTTCAGGAATTATTGTTGACCAGACAGATAGCGAATTATTAATCGTAACTAACAACCATGTAATCGAAGGTGCTGACAGCTTAAAGATTCAGTTTGATGGCATGAGTTCAGACAAGGCAGTTGACGGTTATATTAAAGGAACAGACTCAACTAAGGACGTTGCAGTAGTAGCAGTTAAGTTAAAAGATATACCAAAGGCTACTTTAAATACAATTAAGAAAGCAACATTAGGAGATTCAGACAAGGTAAGCGTTGGCGAAGGCGTTGTTGCCATTGGTAATGCATTAGGATATGGCCAGTCAGTTACAACAGGTATCGTTAGTGCTAAGGATAGAGAAGCAAATATTGAAAATAAAACAATGAAGCTTTTACAGACAGATGCAGCTATTAACGGTGGTAACAGTGGTGGAGCATTATTAAACTCAAAAGGTGAAGTTATTGGAATAAACGTTGCAAAATATTCATCAAGTGGTTCATCAACAAGTGCCAGTGTAGAAGGAATGGGATTTGCAATTCCTATTACATCAGTTAAGAGCATCATCAGCAATCTTGAAACAAAGACAACAAGACAGAAATTAGCTGTCGACAAGCAGGGATATCTTGGTATAACAAGTAAGTATGATGTAACATCAGATATTTCAGAAGCATATCAGATGCCAACAGGTGTTTATGTATATGAAACAACAAAGAACGGCCCTGCAGACAAGGCAGGAATCCAGTCTGGTGACATTATTAGAAAATTTGATGGTCAGGAAGTAGATTCAATGGAATCACTTCAGAGCATTATTCAATACTACCAGCCGGGAGAAAAGATTAAAGTTACTATTGCTTACGCAAGTGGAAGAACTTACAAGGAAAAAGAAGTTACAGTAACACTTGGAAAGAAAAGCGATGTAACAAATTCAGAAACTCAGGCAGAGCAGTAAATTACAATGAGAAATCACAAATTTACAATTTCTTATTAGAATTTAATTGAAACTTGCATCTTGAGTGAGAGTTGGTAATAGAATTCATTATTTAAATATATCATATGTGGAAAAAGATTAAGTTAGTTCAGAAAAAAATGAATAACTTAGTCTTTTTCTGTATTAAAAAATGTGATAAACTCCATAGGTGAAAAAGACAAAAAGAGAGGTACTTATATGAGCGATAAGGATTTAGATAAAGAACTTGAAAAAAATGAGAATGAAATTAATGAATCACAGGATAAGAATGCTGATAAAAAAGTAACTGAACAACAGAGCAGTGATAATAATTCTCAAAGTGAAGACAACAAGGAAGATGAATATGAAAAAATTTGTTATGTATGTAGAAGACCTGAAAGCAAAGCAGGTAAAATGATAGATATGCCGGGAGGCATTTGTGTATGTGCAGACTGCCTTCAGAAAAGTTTTGACAGTTTTCAGAATATGGGAATGGGAATGAATGTAAAAATTAGTGATGAAGATTTGAAGAATCTTTTAAATATGCCGGGCATACACATGATGAACCCTGAGGATTTTAAAAGGGAAATTCCTAATAAACAGAAGTTAAAGAAAAAGAAAAAAAGTGAAGAAAGCAAACCGATATTTGATATAAATAAAATTCCTGCACCTCATATTATAAAAGAAAAACTGGATGATTATGTAATTGGTCAGGACTATGCAAAGAAAGTAATGTCTGTTGCAGTATACAACCACTACAAGAGAGTTGCAACAAACACAATGGACGAAATCGAAATTGAAAAATCTAATATGTTAATGATAGGACCTACAGGTTGTGGTAAAACATATTTGGTTAAAACTTTAGCAAAATTATTGGATGTGCCACTAGCCATAACAGATGCTACATCTCTTACAGAGGCCGGATACATTGGCGATGATATAGAAAGCGTTATATCAAAACTTCTTGCAGCAGCAGATAACGATGTGGAAAGAGCAGAAACAGGTATTGTCTTCATTGATGAAATTGATAAGATTGCCAAGAAAGATTCAGCCAGAAGTCGTGATGTAAGTGGTGAGTCTGTTCAGCAGGGGATGTTGAAGCTTTTAGAAGGTAGCGAAGTGGAAGTACCTGTTGGTGCAACAAGCAAAAATGCAATGGTGCCACTTGCAACAGTTAATACAAAAAACATTCTGTTTATATGTGGCGGTGCTTTCCCTGATTTAGAGGGTATTATTAAAGAACGTTTGAACAAACAATCAGCAATTGGTTTCTTAGGCGACTTAAGCGACAAATACGACAATGATAAGTCTGTAATGAAAAAAGTAACAGGAGAAGATTTAAGAAAATTTGGTATGATACCGGAATTTCTTGGAAGACTTCCGATTGTATTTACTTTAGATGGATTAAGCGAGGAAATGCTTGTAAAGATTCTTACAGAGCCAAAGAATGCTATTATTAAACAGTATCAAAAACTCCTTGAACTTGATGAAGTAAAACTTGAATTTACAGAAGGAGCACTTAAAACAATTGCGAAAAAGGCAATTGAAAAAGACACAGGTGCAAGAGCATTAAGATCTATTATTGAAGAATTTATGTTGGATATAATGTACGAAATTCCAAAGGATCCACACATTGGAACAGTTACAGTAACAGAGGAATATATTAACGGAACAGGCGGACCTAAAATTGGAATGCGTGGACAGGATTTAATAGAATAAAAAAATAAGGAGGCTGTCGCTTAGCGGCAGTCTTTTATTGTGGAGACTTATTGGAACAAAAGAAAATAATAAAAAAAGAGTATGCATATATGGAAAAAAATGGTAATATTTAAGTACATTAAAAGTGAACGGAGAAATAGAAAATGGGATGTGAAAGGCTTGAATTTTATAATTAAAAAGTATATGTAATACTAAATTAACCTAACCACAGTCCCTTTATAAAGAGATTGTGGTTTTTTTTGTGAAGATTTTACCAAAAGGAGGAAGAACTATGAGAAGAAGAAAAACTAAAGTAATGGCTGTAGCACTGTTGTGTATGACAGTTGGGATAACAACAAGCGGGAATTTGAAAGTGTATGCAAGTGAAAAAAGTACTACTAATAAAGATATTCTTGAGATGGAAAGAACGGAAGAATTAGAGGAAGAAGAATATCTAAGCAGAATAGAAAAGGAGTTCTTTAATACACCAGATAATGCACAGGAAAATATTGACTTAACAATTAACGAAGAAAAACAGAAAGTATCAAATTATAATAACAATTCAAGAGCAAGTTCATCTACTCTGAAAATTCATTTTATACCAATTGGTAATGGAACAAATGGTGAAAAAAGAGGAGACGCAATATTTATTGAATGCGATGGAGAGTATGCATTAATAGACGCGGGACTAAAGGGAAATAATTGCAATACATATTTGAATGAATTTATGAAAGGAAAAGGCCTTAGTAAAATTAATTTAAAATGTGCTGTATTAACACACCATCATGCGGATCATTTTGGAGGATTTTGCAATATTGCAGATAATAGCAAGATTACAGTAAGTAAATTTTATGAACCAAAAGTACATACAAAACATGCTCCATTTATTGGAAAGAATGGGAAAATTATTGATTCAGGATGTGGAGCACAATCATATTCAACTTTTAAGGACAAAATAAAGTCTAAGTGGAGTTGTGATGTGATTCCTACATTGAGCACTGACAGTAGTAAGATTGATAATGTTGCAAACAATGAAACAAAAACAGTAAAAGTAAAAATAGGAACAGCAACACTGCATATGTATAAAATACTAACAGAAACAGCAGATGATAATAATTGGAATGCATCGAAGTTTGAAAATAACCGTTCTATATTATGTAGAATTGATTTTGCTGGCAAGAGAATTTTATTGACAGGTGATGTGTATATGGAAATGATACAACGCTTTCAAAAACTAGGAGCAAAAATGGGAAATAAAAATGTTCAATTGGCCGCAAATGACTTAAAAATTCAACACCATGGTATTTTGTCTACATTTAACGATACTATAAAAAGTCAATACACTGATGGATTCAAGGCAAATAGATTTGTTATATCTAATTCGAGAAAAGAACCAGATGCAAATGGAACTAATGGTTGGGGAACAGGTGCTATTGATAGAAATACTTTCTTGAAAAGTAAATATGGAAGTAGTTGTATAAAATCGACAGCATATGGTGCACAAGTATTTACATATATAAATTAAAAAAAGGAAAGTTGAAATAAAAAAGCAAAAAATATAAAAAAACTTTTAATGACTGCAATAAAATAGTATTACATTACGTATAATAGTTAAACATAAAAAGAAGGAGGAGAGGACCATGAAAAAAGTAACTAAAAAAATGTTATCTGTTATGTTGGCATTTGCACTGGCAATAACAGCAACAGGAGAATGGGGGCTTAAGTTATCAGCAGCAGAAACAAAAAATGTTGAGGAACTTACTAACATTGAGAATATGGAAGAAAACGTAACATATACACAAATGTATTTGGACGAAAACTATATTGGACCTATACCTGATATGACAAATTTGAAAAACATTGTTGTATCTGAGGATAATCCAAAGTACAAAGTTGTTGAGGGAGCCTTAGTATCAAAGGACGGAAAGAGATTATATGGTTACCCAAAACAAAAAGAACTTTCAGAATTTACTGTACCTGATACCATTGAAAGTATTTGGAACGGTGCATTTGCAGGAACAAAATTAAGTAAGATTACATTTACAGACAATATTAAGGAAATTAAAGAAGGAGCTTTTGCTTTAACTGAAATTCAGGATGTTGTTATTCCTAAAAATGTGACAAAGATTAACGATGGAACTTTTAGTGGATGCAAGAAATTAAAGACAGTTAATTTAAATAATGTAACTGTTATTGGTGACAATGCTTTTAAATCATGTGAATTACTTGAAAAAATTGACCTTAGTAAGATTAAGAAAATAGGTGAATATGGATTCAGTGGCACAGGAATTAAATCAGTTAATTTAAAGGCAGGCATGAAACTTGGAAAGATGGCATTTGACACAAATGTTAAATTAAACTACAACAAAACTTTTACAAGCATTAAACCATATCTTCTGAGCTACAAGAGATGGAATAAAATTACAGGTGCAAAAGGTTATCAGGTAACAATAAAAGTAATTGATGAAAATGCTCCTAAAAATAAGGTTTACATTAAATCTACACTTAAGGGTAACAAGCTTAGCAAGAAATTACAAAAGAAAGTGCTTAAAGTTAATGCAAAAATTAATGGCAGTGAAATAATTAATTTCCAAGTAAAAATTAGAGGCTATAAACTTAAGAAAAACAAAAAAGTTTATACAAAATGGAGCACATATAGAAGCAAATATGCAGTTGTTGATTAACAAAATTTATTTGCAGGAGAATAATTTCTTAATAGGAGAAAGCTTATTTGCAGATGAATAACTTCTTAATAAAAGTAAGTTTATTTTCAGACGGACAATTTATTAGTAGAAGTAAGGAATATAAAATGAATTTAGTGTAGTAGAGAGGAGGGCTTGAATATGAAGAAGTATATGAAGAAAATAATGATATTTGTTTTAGCACTGGCATTAGTTATTGAACCACAGATGGTAAAGGCAAGTAAATATGTGGGCAAGGAAGTAAACATCAACGACTATTTAAAGAATACAGATGACGTGCTTTATTCTAAGCTATATATTGACAAGGATTATACAGGAGAATTACCTGATGGTGACAGCATTGATTCACATTTGAAATATTTAGACAAAGTAACTGTGGCGGAGGATAATCCGAAATATAAATCAATAGATGGTGTTGTGTACTCAAAAGATGGAAAACAGCTATTACTATATCCGGCAGCAAAGAATGAAGAAGGAACTTTTGAAGTACCAAAGGAAGTAACAGAAATCGGGAAATATGCATTTAACGATGCAAAAATCAGTCATATTACTTTAAATGATAATATTGAGAAAATCAACGCATTAGCATTTCGTAAAAGTGAAATTGAAGAGTTTAAGGTACCCGCAAAAATAACTGAGTTAGACGATGCAATTTTCAGTGGCTGCCAGAAGTTAAAAGAAGTTGATTTGAATAATGTTACTAAGGTTGGAGAACTTACATTTCTTGAATGTACAAATTTGAAGAAAGTAGTAGGTGACAAGATTGCAACTGTAGGCGAAATGGCTTTCTATGGAAATCAAAAATTGACAACAATTAATTTAGAAAAAGCAACTGATATCGGTAAGCAGGCTTTTGAAAATTGTGTGGCACTTAAGAAGATTGATTTAAAGAGTGTAAAGACTATTAAAGCAGGAGCTTTCCATAAGACAAAAATAGCCAGTGTCACTTTGAAACCGGGCTTAAAGCTTGAAGAGAAAGCACTTGATAGCACAACTAAGATTAAATATAAGGCGAACTTCAATAAGATTAAACCATATTTGTTATATGGTACAACATGGAATGCAGTTTCAGGAGCTAAAGGCTATCAGGTACAGGTAACAGTTTATGGAAAAACTAAAAAGAGCAAAAAGACTTTGAAGGTTAATCAGAAAGCTCAGTATGTCGGTGCTTACACTAAACTTGGAAAGCAGATAACTGCAACAGCCAAGAAGCTGAAAGTGAAAACAGCAGCTAAGTGCAAAATAAAAATAAGAGCATATAAGTACAAGGGCAAGAAAAAGATTTACACAAAGTGGAGCAAAACTAATGAATTTCTATTTAAATAGAAACATTCAATGGAGCTGTGGCAAATGTGATTTGCCATGGCTCTTTTCGCATAAATATGGATGTATAAATGTTTTTTTAGAAAATATAATGTAAAGAATTATTTATGTAGGGAGTTACAATGGCAGATTGTAGAGAACGTATAATGTCCGAGGAATATGGGGATTATATTGTAGAGTTTGATGGTAGAGGAGAAAATGCAATTGAACAATACAGGGACTACTGTCCGCAAATAATTGGGGACAGATATTTTGTAGTAAACGAGAACTTGGAAAACATAGACAGTTTTGAACAACGGGACTATCCTTATACGGCAATACCAAAATTGTACGGCTTAATGGATTCTACTTCCGTTTCTGCAACGGGTGCAGTAAGACTGCAAAATCAGACAGGTTTTGAACTGACGGGGAGAGGCGTGATAGTTGGTTTTATTGATACGGGGATTGAGTATACAAATGATGTTTTTAAAAATTCAGTTGGAAGAACAAGGATAATTAATATATGGGATCAAACCGTTAATAGCGGGAATCCACCTGAAGGTTTTTTATATGGAACGGAATATGGTATGGAGGAAATAAACGAAGCTTTAGAAAATGAGAATCCGTTGGAAATTGTCAACCATACAGATGAAAACGGTCATGGAACTTTTTTGGCTGGTGTTGCCTGCGGAAGTTATAATGAGCAGCAGGATTTTATTGGAAGTGCACCGGAAAGTGTAATTGCCATGGTTAAATTAAAACCGGCAAAAAGATATTTAAAGGAATATTATTTAGTTGAAAATGATGAAATTGCTTTTCAGGAAAATGACATTATGCTGGCGGCAGCTTATTTAAGGAGCCTTAGGATTAAATATGATATGCCACTTGTAATTGTGCTTGGACTGGGGAGTGCTAATGGTGATAGGGCAGGAGGAACACCGGGGGCAAGATTTTTAAGCGATTTAGGAAAATACATTGGTGAATGTGTTGTTGTTCCTACAGGAAATGAAAGTAATGAACGTTTGCACTATCAAGGGAAAATCTTAGAGGATGAAACAGACGATGTGGAAATACAGGTAGGTGAAAATGCCAGAGGTTTTGTTTTGGAATTGTGGGCAAATTCCCCGGATATTTTTTCGGTAGGATTTACTTCTCCATTGGGAGAAAACATTCCAAGAATCCCCTCAAGAAAGGGCACAAGTGAGCGAGTAAGTTTCCTTTTGGAAAATACTGTAATTGAGGTTTTTTACAAACTTGTGGAATTCGGTAGTGGAAAAGAACTTATTTTTATGAGAGTGATAAATCCAACACCAGGCATTTGGACCATAAAAGTTTATGGAAGTAATATTCTTAATGGCGAGTTTAATATATGGACAAATTTAAGGCAGTATATGGTTAATGATACTTATTTTCTAAAACCTAATCCTGACACGACGCTGACAGTTCCATCAAGTGCCACAGGAGTTATATCGGTAGGGGGATATGATAATTTTGCCAATAGTATTTACAGCAAATCCGGAAGGGGCTTTACAATTGATGATAGAGTGAAGCCTGACATGGTAGCACCTGCGGTAAATGTTTTTGGACCGTCTGTGGGAAGAGAGGCAATACTACAGGGTGGTTTTACAAGAAAAACAGGGACTTCGGTAAGTACAGCTTTGGTTGCCGGTTGTTGCGCACAAATGTTTCAGTGGGGAATTGTAAATGGCAATGATCCTTATATGAATGGAATATCGGTGAAGAATTATTTAATCAGGGGAGCAAGGCGAGAAAGGAATATAGACTATCCAAACAGACAGTGGGGGTACGGCGAGGTGGATGTTTTTAACAGTTTTCTTATATTAACAAGAAGTTAAATGGACTGATTTCAGGTAAAGCAAGAGGAGCAGTTTTCCAAAACAATGTAAGTTATGTGCTTTTTTAATAATGTAAGATGTGTTGCCACTTAATAGTATTCGTGTTAAAATATGAAAAGATTAAAGAGAAAATTATTATGTTTTGGAGGAAATAAAATGACAATTATTGTGACAGGTGGAGCAGGGTTTATTGGAAGTAATTTTATTTTTTATATGTTAAAAGAACATCCGGAAGATAGAATTGTTTGCGTAGACAAACTTACATATGCTGGAAATTTATCTACACTTGAACCGGTTATGGATAATCCTAATTTCCGTTTTTGTAAAATTGATATATGTGACAGGGAGGAGATTTATAAGCTATTTGAGGAAGAACATCCTGATATAGTTGTGAATTTCGCAGCAGAATCACATGTAGACCGTTCAATTGAAAATCCGGAAGTATTTTTAGATACAAATATTAAGGGAACAGCGGTAATGATGGATGCTTGTAGAAAGTATGGAATAAAGAGATATCATCAGGTAAGTACAGATGAAGTTTATGGAGATTTGCCATTAGACAGACCTGATTTATTTTTTACTGAAGAAACACCAATTCATACAAGTTCCCCATATAGTAGCTCTAAGGCTGCAGCGGATTTACTTGTTCTTGCATATCATAGAACATATGGACTTCCGGTGACAATTAGTCGTTGCTCTAATAACTATGGCCCATATCATTTTCCAGAAAAATTGATACCATTAATGATAGCAAATGCATTGGCAGATAAACCTTTACCAGTATATGGTGAGGGATTAAATGTGCGTGATTGGTTATATGTTGAAGATCATTGTCGAGCAATTGATTTAATTATTAGAAATGGTAGAGTAGGCGAGGTTTACAATGTAGGTGGTCATAATGAAATGAAGAACATAGACATTGTAAAAATTATATGCAAGGAGCTTGGAAAACCTGAAAGCTTGATTACTTACGTTACAGATAGAAAAGGGCATGATATGCGCTATGCTATTGATCCAACAAAAATCCATAATGAATTAGGTTGGCTTCCTGAAACAAAATTTGAAGACGGAATTAAAAAGACTATTCAGTGGTATTTAGATAATAAGGAGTGGTGGAAGACAATTATTTCAGGTGAATATCAGAATTATTATAAAGAAATGTATGAGAATAGATAACATATAATAAGAAATATTAAGGGATTAGCGGATACTACAAAAGAATCTGCTAATCTTTTTGTCTTATAGGAGCGTTGGTCATAAACTGATATTTGTCACAGTATAATATACATCATTCATTGGGTTATAACCTGGCGACATTGTAAACAATGCTAAAATATGGTATAATTCATTAGATATGTGCTTATATGCGTATTAAAAAAGATAATAAAATAGAAGTGGGAAGAAGAATGATTAAGAGAGTAATTAAAAAGGTTTACTTAAAAATAATAAAAAGTAAATTTGGTAGAAAATTAAGAGAAAACTTGATGCCACACTTAGTAGCATACATTGAAAATGAAGATATTATTATTGAGAACAAAAATAGCAAGTATTCTCAATGGACATTTGTTTGGGGAAAAGCTAACAATAAAGTCGAAAGTGAAAATGGTCAGGTAAGACTTAGTTTAAACAATAGCACTCTTAAATTAGTAAGAAACAATGATTTTAAAGCATTGGTTAATGGATATTCAAAAACAGCATCTTTTGAAGGTGAAGAATTAGATAATATAGAAGTAAAAGATGCAGTTTTAAAGATTAGTGGAAAAACATACAATAAAGCTGATAATGAATATGTTTTAATTGAATTTTCAACATTAGAAGATGCATTGGAAATTAATACAAAAATTTATGCGCTTGATAACAAATCAAATAACATTAAGTTCGTATTAGTAGATAAAGAGTATAATGTTATTTTTGATAAAGATTTAACTGGAAAAATAAATCTAGATAATTATGCTGAACTTTTTGAAGAATATGGTGAATTACAGGTTGTATGTATTGGAAATGGAATTTATTATCCTGTTAGCACAACATCCATAACAAATAATAAGATGTCTGTAAGGGAAGAGTTCTCGAAAATATATATTTCTTCAAATAATAACAATTATAAATTTGAACCAAGTAAATTAAAGGTGAAGATACAGAATATAAAGCCTGCATACAAATATATTGAAAGAATTTCATATGAGGCAAGTGATAACAAATTCATTATCAACTTCAACAAAGATGCAAAAAAATGCGACAAGTTTGTTTTGTACATTAAAGCATTAAAAACAAATGATAGAGAAAAAGTTGCAGAGTACAAAATAGGACAGCAAATAATAATTGATAATGTAAATGAATTTTTGAATAGAGAAATAAATTTAATAGACAGATATATATTTGAGTTTGAGATATATGGAAAAAATAGTAAGAAATTAGAAACAAACTGGTTAAAGTTAGTTCAATCTAAAACAAGAAATGTAGAAGATTACGTATTATCAGAAGCATATGGCAATGTTCTTACTTTTTTTGACAGACAGATTTTGTTAATTAGCAATAAAGATAATCAATATATTTATGGCGAAAAGTATGATTTTGATTTAGGTACAAATACCTTTACCTCTGATTGCAATGTAGAAGAGAAAAACGGAAACATTGTTTTGAATTTTAAGGTATGCTCACTATTATCAAAGATTCAAAGAATACATATCTATTTAACAGACAATTATTCAAAAAATAGTATACAAATTGATAATATAGCAATAGATAAACCTGAAAGAATTGTTGAGGGAAGTGTTATTATTGATATGGACAAGTTATTGCCATATTTGTATTATAATGCAAGATTAAACTTCAGATTGGGTGTAGAATACGTTGGTGGATTTAAGGAAACAGGATTTTTAGTTAAGAAATTCGCGGATTATTCAACAAAAGAAAGATATTTATATATTAAAGAATTAGATCAGGGATTAGTGATGGCGTTTTATTTAGGTGAAAATCAATATAACTTAAATATATACTATACGTCAAAGGACGAATGTGAAAAAGGAATTAGATTCCAAACAGGCAGAGAAAAGTATTTTGAAACTTTAAAGACAGAGGAAGTTGACGAAAAGCTGATTTTCTTTGAAGCAAATTTAGGAAAGAATTATACAGGAAATCCCAAATATTTATACGAATATATGATAAGTAATCCAAAGTATGATGGATATAAGTATGTATGGGCATATCCTGATACTGATAGCAAAAATATACCGGGCAATGTTACTTTGGTAGAAAGAGGAACTTCAGAATATTTCTATTATTTGGCAAAAGCAAAATATTGGGTAAATAACATATTGTTCCCTGTTAAAAAGAAAAGAGAAGAAACAATTTATCTTCAAACATGGCACGGCACACCACTTAAAAAGTTGGGATTTGATATCGAATGCGAGGGACCTGAAAAACAGGCTTTTGGTAATTTGTATAAAGAAAGTCAGAATTGGGATTATTTCTTAGCAGACAATGACTATGGTGCTGAAAAGTTGGTTAATGCTTTTAGATTTAAGAAAACATTAATTAAGGAAGGATATCCTATAAATGATATCTTTTATAATGATAAGATAAAAGATGCTGCAGTAGAAAGACTGCATAAAGATTATCCGGCAATAGAAGGAAAGAAAGTAATTGTTTATGCACCAACATGGAGAGACTTACAGGGAGATTATGTAAGAGGTTATGACTTTGAATTACCATTTAATGTGGAACAGTTGTATGAAAAGTTTGGTGATGAATATGTAGTATTAGTGAAACTGCATCATTTAATTGCTGATAGCTTAGAAATAGATGATAAGTACAAAAACTTCTTATTAAATGTTAGTGGTGAAGAGGATATTATGCAATTGTTATGTATAGCTGATATTTTAATTACTGATTATTCAAGTGTATTCTATGATTTCGCCAGTGCAAAGAAACCTATCTTGTTCTATGCCTATGATTTAGATGAGTATATTAATGAAACAAGAGGGTTGTATGTGGGAATGGATACATTACCAGGACCAATATTGCAGGACAATGAAAGTTTAGTAAATGCAATTGAAAATATTGAACAATATGATTATGAACATGATAGTAAGTTACGTGATTTTTGTGATGAAATGGCAAAATATTGCGATGGACATTCATGTGAAAAAGTATTAAATATAGTTTTGAAAGAGGATTAAGATGATTAATGTTTTAGTGTTTCCATGTGGTTCTGAAATTGGCTTGGAAGTCCATAATGCTTTAAAATATGATAAACATATTAACCTGGTAGGGTTAAGTTCAGTTTCATCACATGGACGTGTGGTATACAAGAATTACATAGAAGGAATTTCCTTTATAACAAGTGATACTTTTATGGAAGAACTTAATAAAATAATTGAAGATAATAATATAGATGTGTTAATTCCTGCGTATGACGATGTAATATTATATTTATCAGAGCATAGAGATGAACTAAAGTGTAAACTTGCCACATCAAATAAGACAACTTGTGATATTGCAAGATCCAAGAGAAAAACTTATGAAGTTCTACAGGGAGAATGGTACATACCTGAGACATTTAAAGTGAGTCAGATAACAGAAAAGGATTTACCATTATTTGCAAAACCTGATATTGGTCAAGGATCACAGGGAATAATGCGAATAGAAAAAATGGAAGACTTGAACCAGCTAAAGGGAAAGGATGATGAATACATTATTTCTGAATTATTGCCGGGACAGGAGTATACTATAGACTGCTTTACGAATCGTAAAAGGGAATTGGTTGTAGCATCAATGCGAATGCGAAAAAGAATAAAAACCGGTATTAGTGTAAATTCAGTAATTGTTGAGCTACCGGCAGAAGTGAAACAAATAGCTGATGCAATCAATGAAAAAATTGTATTTGACGGCGTATGGTTCTTTCAGGTAAAACTAGACAGAAACGGTCATTATAAATTGCTTGAAATGGCACCAAGAGTAGCCGGGAGTATGTCTACGAGCCGAGTTAGAGGATTTAATTATATTTTAAATACTGTATATCAGCTTATGGGTTATGATATTAAAGCAATTGATAACTTATTAGATTATGCAGAAGTTGACCGAGCATTATCTAATAAATATGTATTGAATATTGATTATAATTATGTGTATATGGATTTTGATGATACGATAACTTATAAGCAGACTGTTAATACAGAAGTAATGGCATTTATTTATCAATGTTTAAATAAAAACAAAAAGATTAAGCTTTTAACACGTCATGCAGAAAATATTCACGAAAGTTTGCAGAAATATCATATAGATGAAACTATATTCGATGAAATAATTCATATAAAAGACGAAACATTAAAAAGCGAGTATATAAAACATAAAGATGCAATATTTATTGATGATGCATTTAGAGAGCGATATGATGTTTCAAAAAAATGTAAAATACCAGTTTTTGACTTAGACAGTGTGAGTGCTTTAATTGATTGGAGGTATTAATTAATCATGGAAAAGATATTTGTTACCAGACCGGCAATGCCTGAATATGAGGAATATGCAGAAGAAATAAAATCTATATGGGAAACAAAGCATATTACAAATTTCGGACCTAAGTATCATAAGTTTATAGACTTATTGAAGAAAAAATTTGACTATGAAAATATAGATTTACAGTGTAATGGGCATATGACTTTACAAAATATTTTGTCATGCATAGAGCCAGGAGAAGTGATTACAACTTCTTTTACATTTGTTTCTACGACATTAGCAATTGTAAATTCAGGTCATACACCTGTTTTTTGCGATATTACTAGGGAAGATTATAATATTGATGTTAATAAGATAGAAGAATTAATAACACCTAAAACTGTTGCAATCGTTCCTGTTCATGTATATGGTTCTCCATGTGATGTAGAAAAAATTCAGAAAATTGCAGACAAGTACAATCTAAAAGTGGTATATGATGCGGCGCATGCATTTAATGTTCAGGTGAATGGAACTGATATTGGAAAATTTGGAGATGCTTCTATGTTTAGCCTTCATGGAACAAAGGTATTTAATTCTGTTGAAGGCGGAATGGCTGTTTTGAAAACCAAGGAAATGTTGGATGAAATTGTTTCCAGATCTAATTTTGGTTTGTCAAATGGTGAAACAATTTATCAGGGAGTAAACTCAAAGATGAATGAGTTTGTTGCAGCAATGGGTGTTGTTAATATGGGACACCTTGAAGATAACATTGCAAAAAGAAAACATATTGTAGAAGTTTATGATAGAGAATTAGCTGAAGTAAAACAGCTTGTTCTACTTAAAAAGAAAGAGAATGTTAAGTATAATTATGGATATTATCCGATAGTTGTAGAGGGTGATGAGTATTCAGCCGATGAGTTAACTGAATATTTACAGAAATACGAAATTTACCCAAGAAGATATTTTTACCCGGCAATAAATGACATGCCGTTGTTTAAAATTTACAACGAAACACCTATTGCAAGGGAAATATCTAAGAAAATATTATGTATACCTCTATATGCTGATTTAGAAGAAGAACAGGCATTATTTATATGTAGTAAGATAAAGGAGTATTTTCAGAATGGAAAATAAAGTAACACTTTCGGTGGTAGTATTAAGCTATAATAATGAACAGTATTTGGAAGATTGCTTAAGCTCTATTGAAAGACAGGGAATTGATTCATATGAAGTATTTGTTATAGATGACTCAAGTACTGATAATTCAGTTGAAGTAATTAACAATTATATTAAGGACAAGCCACAGTTTCATTTGATTGTAAAGCCAAATTCAGGTGGTGCTATTTCTTCACAAATAGGGATAGCAAAAGCCAATGGTAAATATTTAGCCTTAGTTGATTCAGATGATATAGTAGCAGATGGTGCATACAAAAAACTTATTGCCAGAATTGAACAGGATGGCTCAGATTTTGCATCAGGCTTACCGATGAAATTAACAAATGCGTTTATGAATACCTTTTTAATTTCTCTAAATGAAAATAATGTATTTGTAGAAGACAAAGTTCTTTCTACTGATGAAGAAATAGAAAATTTTACAAATCAGGTTTTTTATTGGAATGCTGTGTACAAAACAGATTTTTTGAAAAATAATCAGATAGAAATGCCTGCAAATCTTCTTATTGCTGATAGAATATTTGTATATAAGGCAGCTATGAGAGCAAAAAAAATTAGTGTTTTGACAGATGTCGTATACTTTTGGAGAAAAAAGAAAAACGATGAAAAAATTTCATTAACAGACCAAACAGCAGAATATCATATGATATCAGATAGATGTGATTCATTCCAATCACAGATAAAGCTAAGTATACAGGATTTTGAGAAAAATCTTGATTATAATAAAGCTATATGGGAGCATAGTGTAATTCGATTGTACTATCCGCTGTATAATCTTGCAGATGAAGAGAATGAAGAAAATACATATCAGGATTTTGTTGATGCCTGTAACCGATACAGATTTTTTCTGATGCAGTATAAAGCTTTCTTTATACATTTATTGGGAAATTCTGATATGCCGGTTACTACAAAATATATAACAGATAGAATTTTTGCAAAAAGATATAAACAGATATATAATTTTATTCGTGAAAAGAAATGGTTTACCGACTTGAATGTAAAGACACTTGAACCTTATGTATATAACAGTGTGTTGAGAAGTAACAGTATTTTGTCTGTAAAGGGGATTTCAAATGAAAATGATAGAATCTATGTGGATTTACAAATTTATGTTGGATTAGAAGATAAAGAAAAAATATCTGTTGAAAATGTATTTGTATATACCAGATATTTTAATCAGAAGAAGATAGAGTTGCCATATAATGAGGTGGATAGAAAGGTAGACATAACAGAGTTGCCTTGCTCAACATACGTTCTTAACACAATTTGTATAAAGGATGAAGAAAAAACTTATTACACTCCAAGACTGGCAGAAGAACTTGCAAAAGTAACAACATTAACAGTTGGAGATAAGATTATTACTTTCAATTCAAGATATTCAATTCTGACTATTCAGCAAAAGAACAGATTTACTCTTTTGAAGGATGGAAACAAATATTTATTGGGAGTAAATAAGTCAGAAGATATAAAGAAATTATTTTTCTTCAATATTGAAAATAATAAAAAATATGATGTAACAAAGGAAGGGGACTTTTATACTTTTAGTAAGGAGAGTCTTCAGCCTGGAGATAATATTTTAATGTACGAAACTCAGGATGGTAATTATACTACAGTTAGAAAACAGGAAATGACAAATAGCAATTTGGATAAAGATTTGTTTGACGAAGTTATAATTAGCGGAAGAGTGGAAATTGAGGTGTAAATATGAAAGGTATAATTTTAGCAGGAGGAAGTGGTACAAGACTGTATCCATTAACAAGTGTTACAAGTAAACAATTGTTACCAATTTATGATAAGCCAATGATATATTATCCATTGTCAACATTGATGTTAGCTGGAATTAAGGATATTTTGATTATATCAACACCAGAGGATCTTCCTAATTTTGAAAAATTATTAGGTGATGGAAGTCAGTTCGGAATTAACTTATCATACAAAGTTCAACCATCACCGGATGGATTGGCGCAAGCATTTATTATAGGTGAAGAATTCATTGGTAATGATAGTTGTGCTATGATTTTAGGGGATAATATTTTCTATGGTCATGGTCTGGTTAAAAGACTAAAGAAAGCATATGAAAATACTGGAAGAGCTACAATTTTTGGATATTTAGTTGATGATCCACAAAGATTTGGAATTGTTGAGTTTGATGATGATTTGAAGGTGGTTTCGTTAGAAGAAAAACCTGAAAATCCAAAGTCAAATTTTGCAATAACCGGCTTGTATTTCTATGATAATACTGTTGTAGAAAAAGCAAAGAGAGTTAAACCAAGTGCAAGAGGAGAATTGGAAATAACTGATCTTAATAAAATGTATTTAGAAGAAGATTTATTGGATGTAGAACTTTTAGGACGAGGTTTTGCATGGCTTGATACAGGTACAGTAAGTTCTCTTTTAGATGCAGGATTATTTGTAAAGCAGATAGAGAGCATACAGGGAATAATTGTATCATCACCGGAAGAAATTGCTTATAACAATGGTTGGATAAGTGATGAACAATTACAGAATGCAATTGAAAGATATGGAAAATCTCCATATGGTGCTCACTTGAAAAAGGTTTTAAATAAAGAAAAATTTTAGCTTTGTATACAGATGTTTGTACAGAGGATTAATAGAGTTGAATGAATACAGGATAGAGCCAAAATAAATGACTTTATCCTGTATTTCATATGGAGAGAAAATGTTTACAAAGAATGACACTAACAAAGTAAAAGGTATGGCAATTATTTTAATGCTTATACATCATTGTTTTATGAATTCCGGCAGATATAAGGGGCAACAGGTTATTTTCAGTTTGCTTCCGGAATGGAGGGTGAATGAATTTGCTCTGTCCATGAAAATCTGTGTGGCAATGTTTGTATTTTTAAGTGCATACGGAATTACTTACAGTTTGAAAAGATTGAATGAAAAATACGAATATAGCAGAAAAGAATTAGAAATTTCTTTAATAAAAAGATGGACAAAAATGATGATGTGACCCCAAAAAGTTAGACTTTTATTGCGTAACAGGTTTTAATATCTGTTACGCATTTTTTATGCAACCAAGAGGCTGAGTCTGTATTGGACTGG